>NZ_JAIUIN010000037.1:0-33311 GCF_020165665.1 Mesorhizobium sp. BH1-1-4 | reverse complement strand
CCCCCCCCCCCCCCGCCTTTCTCACTTCTGTATACCGGAGACGATCATGTCGCGCATCGGAATCCATTCTTTCGTCTGGTCGGCAAGCTCGGCGCAGAGCGAACTCGAACGCACGCTGGCCAGCACCAGGGAGGCCGGTTTCGGCCTGATCGAATTCTCCTATCTCGATCCCGCCAATGTCGACATTGGCGGGCTTGCCAAGCGTATCGCCGACCTTGGCCTCGGTGTGGCGATCAGCATCGGATTGCCAGCCGACGGCGACATATCGAGCGCCGACAAGGCGATTGCGGCGCGCGGCGTCGAGATTCTCAACGACACCATCGCGCTGACGCGCGACCTTGGCGGCCGCAAGGTGGCCGGCATTCTTTCGACCAGCCATGGCCTGCAGGTCGAGGCGCCGACGCGCGATCAGTGGAACCGCAGCGCCGGGACATTGGCCGAGGTCGCCGAAACCGCGAAGGCCGCCGGCGTCACGCTCAATCTCGAAATCGTCAACCGCTTCGAAAGCAACCTGCTCAACACATCAGCGCAAGGGTTGGCCTTCATAGAGGACACCGGTTCGGACAACATCTTCCTGCATCTCGACACCTTCCACATGAACATCGAAGAGGCCGATGTGGGGCTCGCCATCCGCCATGCCGCGGCCAAGATCGGCTATGTCCATATCGGCGAGAGCCACCGCGGCTTTCTCGGCACCGGCAATATCGATTTCGCGGCGATTTTCGATGCACTGACCGCGATCGGTTACGCCGACGATCTCAGCTTCGAATCCTTCTCCTCGGAGATCGTCGACGAGAACCTGTCGAAAAAGACCGCGATCTGGCGCAATCTGTGGACCGACAACAAGGCGCTCGCCAAGCACGCGCGCGCTTTCATCGGCCTCGGGCTGGAGACGGCGCAACGCAAGGCTGAACTCGTCTCGGCGCCGCACAAGCCTTAGCAACTCGAGGTCGGCGCGGGTAGCCGGCGGTCTGCCCGGATGCGCGGCCGCGCCTGTTTCGCTTTGCACGGCATTGCTCCCGTCAAGTGCATCGGCTATCCGACCTCTGCGACACATGAAGCAAACGGAGCCCGGCATGACGAACAAGACCATCCTCAAATTCGGCGCGGTCGAGCACGCGGAAGCCGGCGATCTGCCTGGCTGGATCGCGGTCGAGGGCCAGCCGACCATGCAGACCGCCGTCCAACATACGACCGCGGATGGTAAGGTGATATCGGGCACGTGGCGGGCGTCGCCGGGCACTTATCATGCGACCTACACCGACTATGAATTCGTGCACATGATCGCCGGCCGCATCATCATCACGCCCGATGGCGGCACCCCGGTCGAAGTCGGTCCTGGCGACGCCTTCGTGGTGGAAGCCGACTTCAAGGGCACCTGGAAGATCATCGAGCCGGTGACCAAGCATTTCGTGGTCAAGGTTGGCTGAGGCGGTCTGGCGGCCGTGGTCATCTCGGCAGAGGGACCACGACCGATCGCACGCCGAATGGCGTTCACCAGGTTATCAACGGGGAACGATGCAGCCATGTGTCGTTGCGCACCTGGTCCAAGACAAAGCTGGCAACGTTTGCTCGCGATATGGTTCCGCCATGGAAACCTGAGAGATCGGTGAGCGCGCGGATCGTCTCTCGGCTGGGCTTGTCGTTGAGCACGGAGGGGCGAACGAGAACCCAGTCGAGACCGCTGTCCCTGACGATAGCTTCCTGACGGTTCTTGTCGGCATAGACCTTGCGCAAAAGCAGCGGGAAAACCAGGTTGTCGAACAGAAAGCCGCCATGGCCCGCGCTGTCTCCGGCGCCCAGGCCCGTGATGGCGACAAGGCGGGAGACGTTTTCGGCCTTCATTGCGGTCACGAGCGTCCGCGTCGCGGACGAGAGGAGGGTCACCTCGCGAAATGGGCTAGCGGGAGTGCCAAGCGCGCTGATGACGGCGTCGCGGCCCTTTAGCGCTTGCCGCAGGACCTCCTCATCGCGGGCATCTCCCACGATGAGCTTTGCGCCCTGGAGATCGCCCGCCTTTTCGGGAGAGCGCACGAGCACGGTGACATCGTAGCCTCTCTCTTGCGCCTGACCTACGATCAGGCGACCGGTGCCGCCGGTCGCTCCAAGGAGCAATATCCTGGGTCGGGCATTGGGGCCGTTATCGGTTTGGGAATTTTGCATGATAGCTACCTCGGAAGGGGGGGCGCCTCGCAAGAGGCAGTCCCAGGTTGACGGTCATGATGCGGCAAGCTCAGTCGCGAAGTCGCGGTATGAGTGCAACGGGCGGCCCAGGATTTCTGTCAAACGCTCGACGTCGCCGGCCTTTGGAAGCATCCCGTCGGTGACATAACGCTCCGCCATCAGGCGCATCTCATAGGCCATCCATGTGGGCATGATTTTCGCCAGATTCTGCTCGAAGCCGGCCGGATCATCACCGCCATAGGCAACCGGACGACCCAGGACATCCGACCAGATCGTGGCTACATCCGAACCAGTCAGCGTATCGGGGCCGACCAGATTGATGATTTCGATCGGGAGCTTGCCTGGGGCCAGGTCACGACGGATCAGTTCGATAGCCGCGACCTCGGCAATGTCGCGGGCGTCGACCATGGCGATGCCCTTGGCTCCGATCGGCATCGGATAGACGCCATGGTTGAAGATGACGTCCTTGATCATGAGGTCATTGTCGATGAAGTAGGCCGGGCGCAGGATCGTGGCGCTGAAACCCATCTGTTCGATCATCCGCTCCGCGCCGGCCTTCACCGCGAAATGCGGAACGTTGACGAAGTGATCGCTGTGGATCACCGACAGGTAGACAACCCGATCGACGCCTGACTCTCGGGCAATGTTCAGGGTGATGAGCGCCTGGGTGAATTCGTCCCCCGACACCGCGTTGAGCAGGAACAGCGTGTTGACGCCGGCAAACGCTTTGCGCAGGGATCCGATATCGAGCAGTTCACCTTGCACGACCTCTACAACGGCCGGAAAATCAGCCTTCGACGTGTCGCGAACTAGGACGCGCACATCGGCGCCGCGCTTGACGAGTTGCTGGACGACTTGGCGGCCGACACGGCCAGTGGCTCCGGTAACGAGGATTGTCATGGTTGTTTTCTCCGGGTTGGGTTGCTTGACGACCCGAATATGAGTGGTTCACACATGGACCAATAGATGCGAATTTTGGACACAACGTATCACTGGTGGAACGCATGGATTTGCTTGCTCTCGCTGATTTCGTCACCGTGGCGCGCCACGGCGGCTTTGGGCGCGCGGCGCGCGCCGCCGCCCGCCCGAAGGCGACGCTGTCGCGTCGGGTCGCGGATCTCGAGGCCAGCCTTGGCCTGCGCCTGTTCGAACGCGGCGCACGCACGCTCAAGCTGACTGAGGAAGGGCGCGCTTTATATGAGCGTGCGGGTCGCTTGCTTACCGAGCTCGATGAGACTGCTGTGGCGATCGCCTCGGGTGGTGAGAAGCCGCGAGGCAGGTTGCGGATCAGCGCGCCACTGGTTTTTTCGCAGACCGCGATGGGAAAGATCGCCGCCGGGTTCGCGCTGAAATATCCGGAAGTGAGGCTCGAGGTCTCGACGGAAGATCGTTCCGTCGACATGATCGAGGAGGGATTTGATCTGGTGATCAGGGTCAATCCGAATCCGGATGACAGCCTCGTCGGACGAGTCTTCCTGCGCGATCGGCTGGTGGTGGTGGCAAGCGCTGACCTTGCCCGGCCGTCCGGACACCGCCCCGCTCCCGCGGTCGTGCGCTCGGCCGGCGATCAACCGACCTGGGCCGTGAAGACGCCCACCGGCCGGGCAACGATCGCGGTCCAGCCGGTCCTCGCTCTGTCATCGCTGATCATGGTCCGGGATGCGGTGCGAGCAGGCGTCGGTGCCGGCCGCCTCCCCGTGTCGCTTGTCAGCCACGATATAACCGAGGGCTCGCTGGTGCATTGGGGTGATGTTGAGGGAGGCGACATCACCTTGTGGACCCTCTACCCGTCCAGGCGGCTGCTAAGCGCCCGGGTGTCCGCGTTTCTCGACTATCTCAAACAGGCATTCCCGATGGGGACGCCTGACGAATTGGCCGCCTATATCGGCAAGTGAGGTGCAGGAAGCGGGCCGCGTCGACCGACCGACTTACTGCACGTAGCCATCGTAAAGTTGAAAAGTATGGTGATCCCGACAGGAATCGAACCTGTGACCTACAGATTAGGAATTTATCATTCGACCTTTCCTATTCCCAATGCCAGTCTCTGTACGATTGCGTGTGTCATAACATGTACAAATTGTTGTGACTTTCGTACAGCGTTCCGCGTTTGTCGTTCGTACCACCCCGCCTACATCCGCGACTTGGCATAGTTGGGAGACCGTGCCGCCCTTCACCCCGACTGGTCTAGCGGCGCTCGATCGAGCTAGAGGCGCGCGCATACCATTCTGACGTAGCGTGAGAACTTCCAATCTTGCCAGCTTCTATGGCAGTCTCGGGGGAAAGATTGCCGCGTCTCCAACCATTCAAAAGCACGAACGTTCAACGAAAGACTGTACCATTGCGGACCAAGTCGCCACCTCCATCATTTCTTAACGACACAAAAGGAGGACGGAGTCATGTTGCAGCGCCAATGCAACATCTGAGAGATGGAGGAAGCCATGTTGTTTCCTGGTCAAGTCGTCATGTGCGGCGAACTGGAAATGCTCGCCCGCGTCTGTCGGACCGCCTGCAAAGAGAGGGGCATTCCGCTCAAAAGCCAGGAGGCACAGACACTCGCGTCCCATGTCCTGAAGCTTTTCCTGAACGGCCTTACGGGCGAGGAAGAGCTTCTAAGCGCCGAGCGAAACCGCATGAAGAGGCAAGCTCACATTGATGTGTTGAAGCAGCCGTCCGCGCCCCAGCACCTCGTGTCCAACAGCTAGGGGCAAGTCGCCTTGCTGACCTCGTTGTCTTACAGGCTGGTGCCAAAGATCTGTTTCGTTGTCCACGCCAGCGGCTCGAAGCCGGCATACGTCGTCTAACTCCCGCCCACAAAAGGAGGTTCCCTTTCTTGGCAGTCGTCTGAAGCCAGACGGGACGATCACGGCACACACCTTCGACACCAGCAAGACGCCTGGACGTTCAATCATCAGATGGCAGTATGCAGGCACCAATCATTGATCTTTTGGCAACGGCCGTGAAAACTGCACGTCGGTTCCGGTCGGCAGGCTTTTTCTTGGTCACCGGCATGGCAGGCATCGCCGATGCCTTGCAGATCATCGCGTTCTTCGTGCTGCCCTCATGGCCGGCTTTTGGCTGGCGGCCACGGTACCTCAGAACATTCAACACAATGTTTGATACGGGACCCGTTCGATCGTTCGGACGCCATCGTGACGAACAGGGAACTTTGTTGACCGGAACCAAGTTCATGATCATCCCTCGGGAGGATCGATCATGGCTGGAAATGAAAACCGCCGCGAAACCGGCGCCACGAAATACCCGAACAAAGATGGAGGCGACCACCAAAGCGAATTCTCACAAGATGCCGCCGGCAACAACCCTCCTGATGCCGGTGGCGGCTTGGCTCGCCCAGTTGGTGAGGTAGAAGACACGACGCATCAATCTGATGGTCAGAATTCGTCGTGTCGGCCGACACCAAGCCCCGCCACGCAGAAAACGTCCGGCGCCGGGCCGGCCGTTGCGGAGCATTCTAAGGACGCCAAGGCGCCCAGGTCAGGTCGGCAACCCGGCGCCTACCGGAAGGATTGAAGAGCGGAGAAAAGGACATGGCGGCTCCCCGCGCGGTCTGGAAAGGCTTTCTGAAGGTCGGTTCGGTGTCTTGCGGCGTGAAACTCGTGAGTGCGACCAGCGAAGCGTCGAAAATCCACTTCAAAATTCTGAACAGAAAAGACGGCCTCCCGGTCAACAGCGCTTACGTTGACGAGGGAACTGGCGACAGGGTCGAGCGCGAAGATCAAGTGAAGGGGTACGAAGTCGAGAAGGACGATTTCATCAAGGTCGAGCCGGAGGAGATCAAGAAGCTCAAACTGACATCGGCACACACCCTCGAGGTGGGTGAGTTCGTCGACATCTCAAGCATCGACACGCGCTACCTGGAGAAACCCTATTACCTCATTCCCGCCGATGGCGCCTCGATCGAAGCTTTTTCCGTTCTCCGCGATGCCATGGCCAAGAAGCGCGTCGCGGCGCGGTCCTGCGTGGTTCTGTACCAGCGTGGCCGCGAGGTCGTGCTCCAACCGTACGGCAAGGGAATGCTGCTGACCGAGCTTCGTACTCACAACGAGATGACCTCGGAAAAAGCCGTATTCGACGATTTGAAGAGTCCCACGTATGATGAGGACCTTCTCGAAATCGCAAGCTTGCTGATCGACAAGAAGGTGACCAAATTCGATCCCTCGAAGTTTGAGGACACCTATGAGGACGCGCTAATCGCAATGATCGACGCGAAGCGGAAAGGCAAGAAGCCTCCCAAGGCGGCGCCGCGTCCGGAAGAGAATGTTGTCGACCTGGCATCCGTTCTGAAGAAGAGCTTGGCTCGTGAAGGGATCAAGCGCCGCAAGTCGGCATGACGGGCTGCGTTCGGCGTGGGCCAGTCCACACAGGCCTCAAAATGGTATTGATAGAGATCCTGCTCCCATTGAACGATAATCTCGGAAATCCTTTTCCGCGCGAGGTCTACAAGCACCTCCAGGAACAACTTACCGAAAAGTTCGGCGGGGTCACCGCCTACACGCGGTCGCCGGCAAGTGGCACCTGGAACGATGAAGCAGGGGCAACTCGCCATGATGAGGTGGTGCTATTTGAGATCATGGCGGAAACATTGGACGCTGCCTTCTGGCAAACATTGAAAGGGAAGCTCGCTGACCAGTTTGAACAGGACGACGTCATTGTAAGGGCGACGGAAATCACATGCCTTTAGGGCGCGCCAGCACAGGTTGGTGACGTGAAATGGTACCCTGTCCGCCAACGGGCGGACCAATCCGGTTTCAAGCCGTAACATGAAGCCACCGCCTTTCAGGCGTGGAGAATTCACTGTTGATCGCGTTGCGGGCTTAGCCCGCTACTCCACGTGGGGTAGCGGGCTTTCGTATTTCAGACGCCAGGTTTCGGAAGCCGGCCCGCAAAACAGCCAGCGGGCAGGGACCGCCTTGGCCGTCGGCGCGACGTTGCGAAGAGCTACCTCACCAGCAGACTTCCGTCGACGATCTGACGCCATCGATAACGTTGTAAAAGCGCTGAATCAGATGGCCATCGCGTTTGAACATGCTGCCATCGCCGCATCCGATGCCTCAGAGAGTTCGCGTTTCAAGCCGTTTGAGCCTGCCATAGGCAGTGTCGTTGTCTAGCGGAACAAGCTGCCCTTCCGAAGGTTGGGGCGCGGCGAGGCACCGAGCAAGACAGTTCCTGGCAGGCAGTGCATGGCGTTCCACAGAGACAGACCGAAGCTCTCGACCGTGCTGCTCGTCGCCGCATTGTCGGCACTTGCCGGGTACAATCACGCCCGCGCCAAACGTGCGCTTGTTGGCCGGGCGCACGGCCATGTCATGGAGATTGAAGGTCTTCGCCTGCATTTTATCGAAGCCGGCACCGGCATGCCGCTCATTTTGTTGCATGGAAACGGATCCATGGCGCAGGATTTCAAGTCGAGCGGTATCTTCGATCGGGCGGCAAAGACCTACCGGGTACTCGCATTTGATCGGCCGGGCTTCGGTCGAAGCACGCGGTCGCGCGGCCGGTGGTCCGCCCGTAACCAAGCCGATCTCATACATGCCGCCGTCGGCAGGCTGGGCATCGAGAACTATCTCGTGCTTGGACATTCCTGGGGCGCCTGGGTAGCCCTCGAATTGGCGCGCAGGCATTCTCCTTCGGTTGCCGGCATCGTGCTGGTCTCCGGCTACTACTATCCACCGCCCCGGCTTGATCTTGCGCTGGCCGCCCTGCCGGCTCTCCCGGTCGTCGGCACTGCGTTTCGCCACACCTTGCTGCCGTTGCTTGTGAGGCTTGCCTGGCCTTGGGCGATGCAGAAGATCTTTCATCCGGCGGATGTCGCTGCCGACTTCGCCGTTCTCGCAAAGGATGTCGCCAGCCGCCCTTCCCAACTGCGCGCGGTGTGTTCGGAATCGGCATCGATGCTCGGGGCAGCCCTGCTAAGGAAGCCCAGCTACACGGACATTGCCGTCCCGACGGGCATCCTGGCGGGGTCTGGAGACCGGCTGTTCGACGCTGAGGGGGAGGCACGACGCCTGCATTCGGAGGTCGGTGGGTCCCTCCTCGATGTCGTTGAGGGCGCCGGCCATATGGTTCACCAGAGCGCCCCGGAGGCGGTGATCGCCATGGTGGACACGATTGCAGGACGGCACTCCTCGTCTCAAGAGACCGGCGGCCGTGAGCCGGCGAATTCAGGCGATGCAGCCTCGCCGGGCGTGCCAGGCCGGCGATGATCGGCGCTGGGATGATATTGGCCGCCAAACCGGGCTTTTAAAATGAACGATCAGCATCCCGCCGACATGCAGTCGATCCTTCACCAGAACATACAGGCTTTGGTCGACCACAGGCGACAACAGGAGGAACACCAGGGGGTCCAGGTGCGCATTGCCGGCGCCATTTCGCGCTTTGCGGGAAGCATGCCCTTTGTCTATTTGCACCTCGCAATTCTCCTCGCCTGGATCCTTGCTAACCTAGGCCTGATACCGGCCATTCCAGCTTGGGACCCGACCTTTGTGATCCTGGCCATGGTGGCCTCGGTCGAGGCGATCTTCCTGTCCACTTTCGTGCTGATCAACCAGAACAGAATGGCCGAACACAGCGAGCGCCGAGCGGAGCTGGATCTGCAGATCAGCCTTCTCAACGAGCATGAAACCACGCGGCTCATCGAAATGGTGGCTGCCTTGACGGAGCGCCTGAACGTCTCGACACCAGCCGATGAGGAGCTGCCGCAACTGGCCGAGAATGTCGATCCCCGGCAGGTGATGACGGAAATCCAGCAAGCTTCTGAAGATCAGGAGAAAGCTTGAGCAGAAACGAAGATGCCCGCGTCGGAGGCGGCCGCCGCCGAGGCTAACCCAACAAGAGCCTCCACCCGGGAACATTCGCTGCACTTCAAGGTTCGGGGACAGGTCTACAATCCTGCCTCATTGTCTTGGCCTTCGAAGCTGGCGAAGCCCGTCTCGGTTCTCCGAGTCGGGCTTCGCTGACTCCGCCGCGAAGTCGCGGCGGGACTCAGCCGACACCGGCGATACCTGTCATATGGAACCAAGTTGACGCCGAGATCGTAGTAGCGGCGGCGACTTGAGAGTTTCGGGACGAGCGATGCTGTTCCGATCGTCGGAAATGAGACGATGATCCTTCTCGACCTCAAGTCAGCTTTGGAGGAGGCCGGCTTCCAGGTCGTCGGCGTGCGAAATGCCGCCGAGGCGCTGGCGGATTTCCATCCCGATCCAAACCCTTCTTTCTGTCGCAGATTATAACCGCCGTTTCTCTGCTTTAATGCGCAAAGCAAGCTCCGGGAAACTCACATCTCGCTGATGGGAATCTCTCACTCATGAAAACCATGGAACATTCTGTCCTGTGTGACGTTAGGGCGCGCCGGGGAATCCCTATTGCAGGATTTTGCGGCGCGGAGGCGGGATGCAATGCATAGGGATGCCTATACCCCATCGGAACTTGCGGTCCTGAGCCGCGTCCTTGGACGCAGCAACCTCAAAAACGAGACCGAAACCGAGAGAGAACGGCGCGCATCGCGCATCCTTGCTTACTACCAAGCCGGGATCACGGACGAGAACGAGCTCGAACAGCTTTCGCGACAACCGCTGGGCAGGTGAGCTTTCGCCTCGTCTCTGAGAGCTGCCGTTGCAGGGCCTTCGGACTCCGCAACCGGATGCCTGTGGGAGTTGTCCAAGCAGCACGCACCACCTATTCGTCGAGCTTTCGGTCGAGTTCGTCGAGCAATGACCGATGCTCGCGGGGCATGTCCGCGTCCGTCGGCAGATCCAGCAACTGGCGAAGCTGGCGACGGCTGGCGTCCGATGCGATCCACTGACGTATGAGACGGGCTATGGCCTTCTGTTGCGCCTTGCCGATTTCTTCCATCTTGGGAACCCGAGCTTGACCGAGGGTCGAACTCGGCGGATCCCTCATGGTTCCCTGCCATGCACAACAAACCTGCGGTTGAGCGATCGGCTACCTCAGGGCGAGCGATGCATTGGCTGCCTGGCAGCCATTCCGAATTTTTGCTCGAATTTCTGCCTTGAACACTGCCGCGCTTTGCTCATCATCCATTCGATTGTTCAGGTGTGGCTTCCGCGGGGACACCCGACTGGACAACCATTCTTGTCCTCGCATCCTGTATCCGGCCCTTGATGGTGGCTGTGTCGCAGTCGCAGATGTCGGCGGCGTCTTCATAGGACAGCCCGAGCATGCAAACCAAGACGATGGCCTGCCGCTCCTGATCCGCCAGGAGGTCTATGGCACGTGCTATCCCGGGGCCGGTTCCCATCTGTTCCAGAGCCTCGGAGGCAAAAGGTTCCGACAAGCAACTAGCCCTTCCTCGACTTTGTAAGTCCGTGTCTTCAAGCCTGGCCAAGGAAGCCCTGCGCATGGTGGCGAAGATCCAGGGCTTCACGCGGCCTCCATCAACACCATCGAGATCTGCAATCCCCTTGATCAGTGTCTCTCGGACAAGGTTGTCAGCTTCATCGATGCTGCCACTGAGCGAACGGGCGAATGCCCGCAATGCCGGAACAAGGTCCACCAGGTTCGTCTGTTCGCCAGAATCTGGTAAAGACAAACTTCCAGGATAGGTAGCGGGCTGTGTCTGCTCCGCAAGGACCGGACCGGACGCGTTGAGGTCGGAACGGTGTTCAGTCATCGCAGTTATCCTGAAGATCGATAGGCCCTGTTTCGTGTCGGCCCGATCTGGTGGGGTGGAGGGTCCAAGAAGCCACAATCGTCATGTTTTGCTCCGGGCTGATGCTCGGACCCGTCATCTGCCGGGTCCTGCTGCGTGCGAAGCAAGGGTGCATTGTCCCTCGGCACGCACAGACCCAACTAATCCGGTCACTGACCCGGCGCACTTACATAGATTAAAGCGCGCGCCCGCTTGCACCGGGATATGCTACGCGACCGAGCACTGCGTGATCCTACGGCTCGGGGCTTTCGAGATACGTCGTCTCGCTGGATGCCGTCCGATAGGCATCTGAAGCTGGTTGGATGAGGAGGGGCTGATCGGCGGTGCCGCGAAAGTCGGCAGAATTCATCTCATCAACATGATCTGAAGCGAGAGGCTTAGCCGCAGGACTTTGTCGCCATTTTCATCACGCACCTCTACAAACACTTTCTGACCGTCAACGCTTTTCAATGCGTCTCTAGTAAGATCGATAAGGCCTTCGAATCCGACTCGGCGCACCTCTTCGAGGCCACCGCATTCGACACCTATCTCATCCAGCAAGACCAAATCGCGATCGCCGGTGTCAAAGAAAAATCGTGCCATGGGAGAGCTTCCGTCACCACTAATCTGCCGGGTTCTTTTGGTGCAGGTAGGTCGTGTCGAAATCTCCTGCGTGAGTGAGGCGGGGCCAGTCGATCGCATGCATTCTCGTGCCTGTGGTCGCGATGAGGCCGTCACGACGTAGTTCCTGAAGCATTCGATTGACGTGGACCGTGGACAACCCCAATGCATCGCCAAGTGCGGCTTGGGTTATCGGAATATCCGCAATGTGATCCTCAATGCGTCCGACTGCCCGCAAGCGAAATATGAGTTCGCACAAAATATGAGCCATGCGGGTATAGGCCTCACGTCTTCCAACGTTGGTGACCCACTCCCTGTACATCGCCGCGTCGATCAGCGTCGACCGCCAGAAAGCGGTGGCGATACGAGGGTGCTGGTCACAAACGCTGCGGAGAACGTCATGTCGCATGAAGCCCACTCGGGCCGGTGTCAGGGTCGAGAAATTGCAATCCATGACCGACAGATGCAGCCCGTGCAGATCAGGAATGTCCCCGGCCACGAAGAAAGACGTGATCTGTCGCTTTCCTTCGCTCGTGTATTTGGTGGAGCCGATCAAACCATCCAGAACGACAAACGAGTAAACAGGACGCTCGCCCTCACGCACCAGGTCGTGGTTGGCGGAAAAGTCTTTCTCCTGAATCGGTATGCTTTTCAAAACCGCCATTTCAGCCTCTCGGATTTCCGAGATGGTCTCAAGCTTGCGGATAAGGACATCCGAGGATGAAGTAGGGGACAAAATGGCTACCTAGCTGATTTTGCACACCGAACTTTTATCCACGCCAAAAGTTCCGGATGGCGATGAATCCGAATAAGCAGGAGGCGCGATCAAAGCCGCGGCCTGTGTAGCAAACGCACCAACAGCTTGTACGTTTTCATACCTTCCCTCGCTCCGCCGGCAGGCGTTCGAGGTTAAGTCGCACTCTTCGGGGAGTTCGCTATGGAAGAGACCAGCATCAGCGAAAAAGACGCCGGCGAACTGGTGGCCTTGCCAAGGCTCAATTGGCCGTCCTTGGAACGCAAGGCCGCACGGGCTGCCGCCGCTTGCAACACTTTAATCCGCGCCTCAGGAACGGGGTGGTTCCACTGACGTTCCCCACCGATGGGCAAGGTGAGATCTCAGTGAACAGACCTATTTCGCGGACGGAAATCATCGAACAAACCGATCACCCGTCGACTGACAGGGACCTCGCGAGAGAACAGGGCGTTTCGCCTTCCGCCGCAATCGCGGCGGCCCTGGCCGATACCCTGGACAGCGGTCCAAACAAGCATATCGTCCACATAGCCGCCTCGGAACGCAGTGCCGAAGAGATCGCCGCGGCCTTGCGTCAGTTTCTGCCCGGCGCGGACGCCATCTTCCTGCCGTCCTGGGATTGCCTGCCTTACGACAGGGTATGGCCGACACGCGCCAATATGGGGCGGAGGCTTCGTGCTCTGCGTGAGATCGCAAGCGAGCCCAAACGTCCGCGCATCGTGATTCTATCGATCGAGACCACTCTCCAGCGGATCCCGCCCGCACCGGTCATTGCGGGCGGTTTCACGATTCTGGAACCTGGACAAAAGTTCGACCCGGATGGTTTCCGAACGAGAGCCGAGGCGATTGGATACGGTGTCGACGAGAGGGTCGACGAGCCGGGCGAGATAGCTTTTCGGGGCGATCTCATGGACATATTCCCCGCTGGCGCCGATCACCCGGTTCGTGTCGTCATCGGTCCAGATAGCTGCATCCTGGAACTCAAGACCTATGACCCCATCAGCCAGCTTAGCGAACATTCGCGAGACTCGGTCACCGTCGGACCGGCATCCGAGCTGATTTTCGCAACGGGGGATCATCCCGAGTTGGCGGCCATGCGCGCGACGTCGATGGAAGAACGCCTCGTCGCATTGTACGGCAGCATGCCGTCGGTGTTCGATGTGACGTCCAGCGCATGTGTCTCCATCGCGGAAGGTCTCGAAGGCGCGCCGCTCGACCGCTTCCTGGACCTGATCGAAGACGCACGTGGCGCGAGGCAGGAGGTCGCCGCGCCCGCCAAGCCCTTGCCGGAACAGTTTTACCTGTCGCGTGAAGAATGGGACGTCGCAGTCCGCAAACGCCACGGCACGAGCCTTGCCGTTTCTGCCGCCCGAGTTCCCAAATTCTTCCGGCAGGCGCGATCCGGGCATCAGTTCGCCGAATTTGTGGAGAGGCAGACAAGGTCGGGTTTCACTGTGACGTTTATGGGCGATGCCTCCGACCTGCAGCGAGCGGATCGTCTGCTCGATCGGAAGCTCGGCCGGCGAATGGAGCAAGCGGCTGACTGGCCGCGGATCCGTTCGGCCCCAAGGGGCTCTCTTCTCAAGGCCGAGATCGTTCTCGACGAAGGCTTTGTCGACGAGCAATCAGGCATCGCGGTGGTGGCCGCAGGCGACGTCTTTGGCCAGGTCATGAAGGCAAATGGCAGCGTGGCCACCCCCCTGCTGGAACCCGAGTTGCGCATTGGCGACGCCGTCGTTCATGAGGACCATGGCCTGGCCGTGCTGGCGGCGGTCGAACAGGTCGAGTTGGCCGGTCAGCAGCAGGATGTCGTCAGGTTGGAATATCGTGACGGAGCTTCCTTGCTGGTACCGGTCGGTGAGTTTGGACGGATATGGCGCTACGGCTCGGAACCCGGTGCCGTGCCGCTCGACCGCTTGAACAGCGACGGATGGCTCAGCCGCCGCAAGGCGGCGCTGCGCGACGTCGACAGGCTGGCCAAACGCTTGAGGGACATTGCCAAAGCCAGGTCCAGCCAGCCTGCCGCGATCATAAAACCCTCTCGCGCCGACCTGGCCCGGTTCGCGGCGCGGTTTCCCTATACCGAGACTCCCGACCAGGCTGCCGCCATTCGCGACGTGCTCGACGATCTGTCGTCGGGGAGAACAATGAACCGGCTTGTCTGCGGCGACGTCGGCTTCGGCAAGACAGAGGTGGCCCTGCGGGCCTGCGCCGCCGCGGCGCTCTGCGGGAAGCAGGTTGCGGTCATAGCACCGACAACGGTGTTGGCACGCCAGCACTATGAAACGTTCAGCCGACGATTCGCGGGAACGGGCCTCGAGGTTGCCCACCTCTCGAGAATGGTCGGAGCGGCGGAGGCGAGAGCGGTGAAGGAGAGGCTGCGGAGCGGTCACGTCGCGGTGGTTGTGGGTACCCAGGCCCTGGCGGCCAAGAGCGTCGGATTCGCCAATCTCGGACTGCTGGTGATCGACGAGGAGCACCGGTTCGGTGTCAAGCTGAAGCAGGCGTTGCGAAACATGGCGCCCTGTCTTCATACGCTGAGCATGAGCGCCACGCCGATACCGCGGACGCTGCAATCGGCAATGTCGGGCATCCAGGAGGTCAGCGTCCTCAATTCTCCGCCGGCCAAAAGACGTCCCGTTCGCACCATCCTTGCCCCCTTCGATCCAGCTTCGGTACGAGCCGCCCTTTTGCGCGAACTCCGCCGGGGCGGACAGAGCTTCTTCGTGGTTCCGCGCATCGAGGACATCGATCCGGTTCGCCAGCAGCTAAACAGATTGGTGCCGGAACTCGCGGTGAAGACGGCGCATGGCGAAATGAAAGGGAGACAGCTGGACGAAGTCATGGTCGGGTTCGCTGACGGCGACGGCGACGTACTGTTGAGCACCGACATTATCGAGAGTGGCCTCGACGTGCCGCGGGCCAACACCATCCTGATCTGGCGGGCGGACAGGTTCGGTCTGGCACAGTTGCATCAGCTTCGCGGTCGGGTCGGAAGGGGAGCGGTGCAGGCCATTGCCTTTCTTCTGACCGAGCCTGGCGTCGAACTGGCCGAAGGCACAAGCGCCCGACTTTCGACGATGATTGCGCTCGATCGGCTTGGCTCCGGCCTTGCGATCAGCCAAAGGGACCTCGACCTGCGCGGGGCAGGAGACCTCTTCGGCGAAGATCAAGCCGGACACATGAAGCTGATCGGAGCAGGCCTTTATCAACATCTGCTGGGGCGGGCGGTCTCGCTGGCTGGGGGAGGGACCGATCACGACAGGCAGCTTGCCGACATCAACGGCGCGGGAAAGGGAGCCTTTCCCGAAAGCTACGTCAACGAGCCGACGGTGCGCGTCAGCCTCTATGCGAGGCTGTCTCGCATGGCTTGCGAGACGGACCTCGAGGCATTCGGCGAAGAGCTCGAGGACCGCTTTGGAGATATGCCCGGCGAAGTAGCGGATTTACTGGAACTGACCAGGTTGCGCATAGCCGCGGCTGAGCTTGGCGTCAGCAAAGTCGATGTGGGACCCGAAGCGATCGCGATCAGCTTCCGCGAGAAAGCGGCGGCATCAAAATGGCGCTTGAAAAACGCACAGGGCTTCGAGTTCCGTAACGGCCGGTTGATCTTCAGGCCGTCCACCCAGTCCCGCGGCTCAGGCGTCGATGCCGTCCGCACGGTGCTCGGCGCCTTGCGTGCGGCCCGGCGCCGCCCATGATGGGTTCGCTCGGATCACCGGTTCCAGATCATGGGGAAAGTTCGCCGCTTCGATGGGCAGTTCGTCGGTTGGCGTTTTATGTCTTGGAGTCACGGACGGAAGCATTTCAGCGACCTCGATGAGGATATCCTTCACGAAGTGATTGATCTGGGCGCCCATCTTCCGCGTGCCTGTTGTGTGCGATGGCTTTCGAACTTGCTGCCGAAACCAATGTTCCCCCGTGAAACGCGTGACGCGCTGTTCTGCAAGGGGCGCCGTTCAAGGCCCTTCGCGAAGCGAACCCAAGTCAGGCCAAGGCGCGTCCGGCGTGTAGCTCGATCAGGGCATCGCTCCGGCTTGATGGGCCGTCATGGCTGCCATGTTCTGATCCAGGTGGGCCATGATCCAGACCGAGCCCAACACCACCAGTGCTACGATCAACACGCCAAAGGCGAGGGCCAGGACATTGTTGGTGTTGTCCGGTCCGGTCGTCAGGTGCAGAAAGAAGACAAGATGCACGCCCATCTGCGCGATAGCGAGCACCACCAGGGCCGAGATCACCGCCGGCTGGTAGATCAGATTGGTCTGAGCCGCCAAGAACGAAGCGATCGTCAGCAGGATGGCCAGGCCGAAGCCGAGCAGGTAGCCCGAAAGGCCCCCCGCCATTTCGTGTTCGGTTATGCGCTCCTCCCCCGGTGCCGAATCGCGGCGGTCTGGCGTCTCGCTGGTCCCGCTCTCGTTGCCGACCTCGGTCATGGCGATGCTCCCAACAGATAAACCAGGGTGAAGATGGCAACCCAGATGATGTCGAGCGCGTGCCAGAAGAGCCCGAAGCAGTGGAGCCGCCGCAAAATATCGGGTCGAAAACCCTTGACCCACAGCTGCGCCATCATGGTGCCTAGCCAGAGCAGGCCGAGTGCGACGTGGGTTCCGTGGCAACCAACGAGCGCAAAGAAGGCTGAAAGAAACGCGCTACGCGAGGGGCCTGCCTGTTCGCCGATCATCGTCGCGAACTCCTGCAGTTCCAGGAACAGGAAGGCCGCCCCGAGCAAGCCCGTTATGAGCAGCCAGAACTGAGTGGCAGCCATCGATCTGCGGTGGCTCGCAAGCGTTGCCAGGCCGCCGGTGAAGCTCGACGTGAGCAGAACGCCCGTTTGAACCGCAACGCGCGCGGGTTCGAACAGATCCTTGCCCGTCGGCCCGCCGGCGGTTGCCTTGGCAAGCACGGCATAGGCGGCGAAGAAGGCTGAGAACATGATGATGTCGGACAGGAGAAAGATCCAGAACCCGTAGGCCACGGTGACGAATTTCGAGGCAGGGCCGCCCTGTCCGTGGCCCGTCGCGGATCCTGTGCCATGCCCGGCGGCGCGATTGAGCCGATAGGGGTCGTGTATCCGGCTGTCAGCGCTGATGGTGAAGGCGTGATCGCTCATGCCGGGCGCTCCCAGTTGCGCAGCCAGGCAAGCTGCGCGGCCTGCCGATGCCGGTCGATACGTGCGACATCATCGGCGGAGATCTCATAGTCGCCATGATCGCGCCAGGCGAAGACGACGAAGGTGGCGTAAGCGCCGACGAAGCCGACGATCGCCAGCCACCAGATGTGCCAGATCAGCGCGAAGCCGATCAGCGTGCTGAAGAAGGCGGTGACGAAGCCCGTTGGACTGTTGCGCGGCATCTCGATGGGATCGTACGCGGCCTCCGTCTCCGCGCTCTGCTCCTTGATTCCCCGCTGCTTGATGCTCCAGTAGGGTTCTTCGTTCTCGACATGTGGCAGCCGCGCGAAGTTGAAGGCGGGCGGAGGGGAGGAAGTCGACCATTCCAGCGAGCGTCCGTCCCACGGGTCGCCGGTCTCGTCGCGAAGCTTGTCGCGATGCCGGATCGAAACCACCAGCTGCATGATCTGCAGTGCGGCGCCGATGATCATCACCAGCACGCCGAACGCGGCCACCACCAGCCACGGCGCCCAAAGATCCATGTCGATGTGCTGAAGGCGCCGCGTCATGCCAAGCAGGCCGACGATGTAGAGAGGCACGAAGACCAGCATATAGCCGACCAAGGTGACCCAAAATGCCGCCTTCCCCCAGCCTTCGTGCAACCGGAAGCCGAATGCCTTGGGGAACCAGTAGGTGAAGCCGGCGAAAGCGCCGAACAGCACGCCCGAGATGATGACGTTGTGAAAATGTGCCACGAGGAAAAGTGAGTTGTGCAGCACGAAGTCGGCGGGAGGGACGGCAAGCAGAACGCCGGTCATGCCGCCGATGGTGAAGGTGGTCACGAAAGCCAGCGCCCACAGCATCGGCGTGTCGAAGCGAACGCGCCCGCCATACATGGTGAAGAGCCAATTGTAGATTTTTACGCCGGTGCCGACGGCGATGACCGAGGTGGCGATGCCGAAGGCCGCATTGACGTCTGCTCCGGCGCCCATGGTGAAGAAATGATGCAGCCAGACCATGAACGAGACGATGCAGATGAACATCGTCGCCGCGACCATCGAACGGTATCCAAACAGCGGCTTTGACGAAAAGGTCGAGAAGATCTCGGAAAAGATCCCGAAGGCTGGAAGTACCAGGATGTAAACCTCGGGATGCCCCCAGGCCCAGATCAGGTTGACGAACATCATCTGGTTCCCGCCGGCCTCGTTGGTGAAGAAATGAAAGCCAAGGTAGCGGTCCAGCGTCAGCATCGCGAGCGTGGCGGTGAGGATCGGGAAGGCTGCGACGATGAGCAGGTTGGAAGCCAGCGATGTCCAGCAGAACATCGGCATGCGCAGATACCCCATTCCCGGCGCACGCATCTTGAGGATGGTCGTCACCAGATTCACGCCGGTCAGCAGCGTGCCGACGCCGGAGATCTGGATCGACCACAGATAGTAGTCGACACCGACGCCCGGCGAGTAGGTGGTTTCCGACAAGGGCGCGTAGGGCAACCAGCCGGTGCGCGCGAATTCGCCGATGACAAGCGAGATATTGACCAGCAGGGCTCCGGTCGCCGTAAGCCAGAAGCTGACTGAATTGAGCGTCGGAAAGGCGACATCGCGGATGCCAAGCTGCAGCGGCACGACGAAATTCATCAGGCCGATCATGAAAGGCATCGCCGCGAAGAAGATCATGATCGTGCCGTGCGCCGAAAAGATCTGGTCGTAATGCTCCGGAGGAAGATAGCCCGGCCCGTGGATCGCCAGCACCTGCTGCGTGCGCATCATGATGGCATCGACGAAGCCACGCAGCAGCATCAGCATCGCCAGCACGATGTACATCACGCCGATGCGCTTGTGGTCGACCGAAGTTATCCACTCGCTCCACAGATACGGCCAATATCCCTTGAGGGTTATCCAGCAGAGCACCGCTGCCGCCGCCAGGAACACGGCGAAGGCCGCACCGAGGGGGATGGGTTGGTCGAACGGAATTGCCGACCAATCGAGCTTGCCGAGCATCGTCATTCTCCCCCTTCCGCCTGCTGGTGGTGCGCAATGGTTGGTGCCGAGGGTAAGGCACTCGGCCTCGCCTGTGGCTCGCCGCTGCTGGCACTTTCGGCGGGTCCCGGACCCGGCGGCAGCGTCTGCTGAACAACCGCCTCGAACAGCCCAGGCTGAACGTGGCCGAACGAGGCGGGCGGCACGTTTGTGCTTTGCCGGGCGAGCTCGCGGTAGGCGCTGGCGTTGAGCACGCCGCCGCCCCCATGCAGCGACGACGCCCAGCGAGTGAAGGTATCGGCCGAAACCGCGCTCACGCTGAAGTTCATGTCCGAGAAGCCGTCGCCGCTGAAATGCGCCGACTGACCGAAATAGCTGCCCTCGCGGTCGGCCTGCAGATGCAGCTCGGTCTGCATGCCGTTCATGACATAGACCATGCTGCCAAGTTGAGGCACGAAGAACGTGTTCATCACGCTGGCCGAGGTCAGCTTGAAATGCACCGGAACGCCGGCCGGGATGACCAGCTGGTTGACCGCTCCGACACCCTGCTCGGGATAGAGGAACAGCCATTTCCAGTCGAGCGCCACCACCTGGATATCGAGTGGTGGCTGCGCCGAGGCGATCGGTTTGCGCGGGTCGAGGTGATAGGAACCGTAATAGATCAGTCCGCCAAGGAAAAGGATGGTGAGCGTCGGGATCGACCAGACGATCAGTTCGATCCGCCCTGAATAGGTGAATTCCGGGTCGTAGCGGGCATTGCTGTTGGAGGCGCGGAATTTCCAAGCGAAGGCCAGCAGCGCAATCAGCGTCGGGATGACGATCACCAGCATCACCGCCAGCGAATTCAAAAGGATGGTGCGATTGCCCGCGCCAATTGGCCCTTGCGGGTCGAGCACGCCCCCCGCGCAACCGGGCAGGCATGCCGCGGTGGGGATCCAGAGCAGCGAGCGCGCTGGCTTTAGGCTGGATGGCAACAACGGCGGTTCCGCCACGCATCTCGGGGACGACGCGTCGTAAGGGCACGCGCTCTTCGCGTTTTCCATTTCAAGTCTTCCCTGACGTGGAACTTCGCCGGGTGCCGCCCGCCGTCCAACGACGCCCTAACTGGCGCCTCCAGGGTTTGTTCCCCGACACCTGCCCTAACCGACCAAGCAGCAAAGTTGGCGCGCTTTTGACAGATGTTGGGAGCAGCGGAGTGCCGCGGTTTGGACAGAGCTCAGCTGCTCGCCGTTGCTGGCTCGCGCACGAATTTCATTTTTGGCGGGACGGCGAACTCCGTGAACCGATCAGCCAGACTGTCGAGAGCCTGTTGCATGCCCACGCCAGCCGCCGCCGCCCCGTGCCCACTGATGACCATCTGCGGCTTCAGCGCGGCCAGACGCTTCACGGATCTTTCCGCCGCATCCCAGTCCGGCGTGAAATAGCGTGGCGGACCGTGCATCTCGAGATCCTGAACGGCGACCTCATAGACGGATTCCTGGCCTGTGGTGATGAAAGCGTCACCCACGATCAGCGAGCGGTCTTCCTCGCGCCAGAGCGAGATGTGCCCCGGGGCGTGTCCTGGCGTGTGCAGCCATTGCCATCCTGGCATTCCGGGGATCGACCCGTTGGCCGGCAAGAGTTCCAGACGGTTGCCAAGATCGATCGGCCCGCGGGGAAAGAGCGGCGAAAGCAGTGCCATCAGTCCACCCCCAACCCAGGGGTCCGGCGGCGGGTAGGATGTGGTCCCGTCCAGATAGGGGCGCTCGAGCGGGTGCGCGAAGACGGGTACGTCCCACGTATTCGCCAGGTCCAGAACCGTTCCCACATGGTCGAAATGGCCATGCGTCAAGATGATGGCGGCCGGCCGCGCGTCAGTCCCAAACCGCTTTTCCGCGACAGCAAGGATGCTGCTACGGGACGTCGGCAACCCGGTATCGATCAGCACCCATTTGCGATCGCCGCTGCCTGGTGCGCCGAAGAACACGACATTGACGATTGCCAGCCGCAAATAGGCGAGATCCGGCGCGATGCTCCAAGCGCCGTCGCCACGATCCTCACGCCTGGCATGGTCGATATCGGAAAGTCGAATTTGAACGGTCATATCATCCCGTGCCTCTGTTGTTTGCCGAGCAGCCGGTCGAATTAAGCGACGCCGGTGCTGCATCGCCCCGAACTTGGCTCGAGCCTCCTTGTTCCTGATGTCGCCAATCGCCACCCAGCTCGCGGGGGCGACCACAGGAACAAAGGCTCGGCCAGTCGGTTCTGCACTATCCGGTCAGGCAGGACGCGAGGTCTGCTGAGCTGAGCAATGGGATGCGGCTGCCCGATCGGATTCGGCGTTTCGCCAAGGCAATTCGGGTCGGAACAGGGCAGCCGAGTTCGAAAAGGACCGTCCAAAGGAGACTTCGAATGAACGAAGTGGGAGGCGCGCACGGGCACGAAGTGGCCGCGTCGGTTTCGGGAGACTCGCGCTTCGCCAGTTTTTTCATGGCGGGCTTCGAGTGCTCCTCGCACCGGCGCAAGGACGGCGTCCGCCTCGACCTTATTCGTGCGACCTCGCATAATTTGCATGCCTTGAGCGACTACCGCGGCTGCGCCGAACTCGGCCTTCGCACTATCCGCGACGGGCTGCGCTGGCACCTGATCGAAACCGTTCCCGGGACCTATGACTGGTCAAGTTGGGCGCCCATGGTCGAGGCTGCGCAGACGGCAGGTGTCCAGGTCATCTGGGACATCTTCCATTACGGATCCCCGGACCATGTCGATCAGGGGTCCATCCATTTCATCGATGCCTATGCCTCGTTCGCGGCGGAGGCGGTGAGGGTACACCGCTCGATCACTGGAACATCGCCTTTGTTGTGTCCAATCAACGAGATCTCCTTCTTCGCCTGGGCTGTGGAAGTCGGCTATTTCCCGCGCGTGGGTCCCAACAAGCGAGGATGGTTCAAGCGGCACCTCGTCAAGGCTGCCATCGCCGGTGTTCGTGCAATGCGGCAGGTCGATCCGGCATGCAGATTTGTCTGGGCCGAGCCGCTCATCCATATCGCGCCTCGCGACCGCAGCCTCGGCGAACGGCGCCGGGCCGAAAACGCCCGACTGGGACAGTTCGAGGCTTACGACATGTTGCTGGGCCGCGTCGAACCTGAGTTGGGCGGGAGCGAAGATGTCATCGATGTCGTGGGCCTGAACTTCTACCCGCACAATCAATGGTACCTAAGCGGGCCGACGATTCCGATGGGGCATCACGAGTACCGTGCTCTGTCGGAGATGTTGATCGAGGTCGCTCATCGATACGGCAAGCCGATGTTCATTGCCGAGACCGGCTCGGAGGGATCCGGCGGGCCGGCCTGGTTCCACTATGTCTGCGACGAGGTGCGTGCCGCGATGAGCCTCGAAGCACCGATTGAGGGTATTTGCCTGTATCCCATAACCGCCTACCCCGGGTGGGATAACTCCAGACATGCGGAGGTGGGATTGTTTTCGGTCATTCAGGCGGATGGCACGCGACGCCTGCGCCAGCCGATCGCGGACGAACTCGTCCGCCAGCAAGAGCTGTTCGCGCCGAACCGGGAGCGCTGAACTGTGCCGCGAACACCGCAGGGGACGAGCGAATCGAGCTCGACCTTGACCGTCGAGAAGAGTGCGTCGAAGCTCATGGTCCGCCTTTGAGGCATCGCCCTCCAGGGTGCATTTCGCGGCTCTGGAGCACTTCTGGCGAAACTGGGTTCGACCGGATTGCTCTAGGCATCCATCATCGACTTCGCCGGCTCCCGGGCGATATTTTCTTCGATGCGCTCGTGCCCTGGCGTCTGTGGCAAGGCCTGGCGGAAATTCTTGGCATAGTCGGACGGCATCTTGGGCGGCATCAGCGGCTCATAGGCATCGACCAATGCTTCGATCACAACCGGACCTTCGGTTGTAAAGGCCTCGTGGAGAACGGTCTCGATCTGATCGGCCCGCTCGATGCGAAAACCGCTCCCGCCCATCGCTTCCGCCGCTTTGGCAAAATCGATCGGCTGCAGTTCGCAACCGAATTGCGGGTTGCCCAGAAACATCATCTGCTCCCAGGCGATCTGATTGAGCATGTTGTTCTTGATGACTAGAATCTTCAGCGGGATCTTGTAGCGCACCGCTGTCGAGAATTCGCCGAGCTGCATGGCAAAACCGCCGTCACCGACGATAGCTGCGATCGGTCGACCGGGAAATGCTATGCCGGCGGCGATAGCGTAGGCAAGGCCGCAGGCCATGGATGCCAGCGATCCGGATACGCCAAATGCCTGGCCGCTGCGAAGATCGACATGGCGGGCGGCAAGTTCCGTGTTCTGACCGGAGTCGGTGGCCAGCACGGTGTCGCCGGCCAGTCTTTGTCCGAACGCACGGGCAATCGTTTGCGGTTTCAACGGTTGCGCCTGCGCGTCTTCCGATTGTCTCATCATCTCGCGCCATTTCCTCATGGTTTCCTGGGAGCGCTGCAGGAATTCACCGGATGGCTTCTGCGTCAGACGTTGATTGAGCGCGCGCAATGTCTCGGCAGCGTCGCCGACAAGACCGGCCTCGACCGGAAAGCGCAGGCCGATCCGTTGCGCATCGCAGTCGATCTGGACGCCACGGGCCTGGCCGGGCTTCGGGTAGTATTCGATATAGGGGAAGGTGGAACCGACGATCAGCACCGCGTCGCAGGTTTCCATCGCTTCTTGTGAAGCCAGGGTTCCGAGGATGCCTATCCCACCCGTCGTGTGAGGATGGTCGTCGGGTAGCACCGCCTTGCCCAGTAACGCCTTGGCGACAGGTGCCTGCAGCAGGCGCGCCGTATGGTCAAGCTCGGCGGTCGCGCCGATGGCGCCGCGTCCCGCCAGGATCGTCACTCGCGAGGCATTATTCAGAATGGCGGCTGCTTCGTCGAGTTCGGCGTCCAGCGGCATGCTGTGGCCGACGAACATTTGCTGCGGCGTGTGCGCCGGGCGATTGCGCTGGCTGCGCTTGGAGGGATCGCCCTCTTGCTCCTGGACGTCACTTGCAATCGAAAGGTGGGCGACGCCCTTGCGCGCCAGTGCGGTTCGGCAGGCGAGGCTGGCGACGTTTTCCATATGCGCGGCATCGGAGACATGGGCATTGTAGACGGAGACATCGTTGAACACGCGCGTCAGATCGACGTCCTGTTGCGTGAACGTCTCGATGAGATCGTGGAACTGCATGCCAGTGATCGCAAGCACCGGAGCTTGATCGAGCTTGGCATCATAAAGGCCGGTCAGAAGATGCGTTCCGCCGGGACCTGAGGTCGCCAGGCAGACGCCTAGCTTTCCTGTCCATTTGGCGTAGGCGCATGCCATGAAGGCGGCCGACTCTTCGTGCCGGACCTGCACGAAGGCAATTTTGTCCTGGCGGGTGCGCAGCGCCTCCATGACGCCGTTTATGCCGTCTCCTGGCAAGCCGAACACCACCTCGACGTTCCAGGCGATGAGTGTATCGACGAGAATTTCTGCTGCATTTGCCATGTCAGGATTGCTCCGGTGGATGACGTCCGAACCGGTCAATCCCGAGTTGGTTCCTTCATCACAAGAAATCGTGACATGTTGGAGGCGTCGTCGGGCCCCTTGCAGGAGAACCGGCTTCTCATGACCAGTCACGCAGATAATGGACTACTCCAGAGGGCGGTAAGCTGGTTCCGGTAGGTCGCTGGACATCAAGTATGTTCAGGCGTGGTGGAACATCGGCGATCAACTGTCGTTGACACGCTCGTGAGAGAAAGGACACCGTCCATGTCAAAATTCCAGGCTGCCACTCCGGATCGTCTGCGACAACTCAGGCTTGAAGCGTCGGCTTACTTCACCCCGATGATGCTGCACGAGGCATTGCTGCGCCTATCCCACGCCTGCGGCGGTGAAAGCCTTGGGCGGTTCGAGAAGGCCATGGTCGACCAGATAGAGGCGACGCAGGACGATCGGTCCGATATCGAAACGATCAAGGAATTCGCGATCGAGCAGCTTTATGCCTTGATCCGGGAAGCCAATGAATCGCCAAAGAAGAAACAGCCGCTGGAGAAGATAGATACACGCAGGACGCCCGGCCGCTCCGAAGAACCGCAGACGCTCGAGGATCAACTGCAGGCAGGGTTGGAGGATTCTTTTCCGGCAAGCGACCCGCCCGCGGTGGTGTCCACAGCAATTCCAGGCGGAGCAAAGAAGCTGGTCGGGACCGACGAGGTCCTGGGACGGCAGCGAGAACAGGCCGCCAGAGAGGCCCGCCAACCATAGGGCCTGGGCATTGCTGCATACCGGGCCTTGCAGCCATGCGCCGGTGTGACAACGCATTGCTCTCCGCATCAAAGCTTGACGGCGGTCTCCCGTGCCCACAGCCGCAGTTTGCGGCACGCCTCTATAAACGTCTTCACGGAACCTGCGGTACCAAGCTCGATCAGCCCCTCATCGGCATCGGGAGCTACGCCCGCCTTGGCCAGCAGAGGTTGGGCTCCCGGTGTGAAGCCGATGAATTTGCAATGCGCAAAGGCATCGGACACGAAGTCTTTCGCGGCTGCCTCGTTGACCAGCATCTCGGCTGCTTCCTCGGAGAGGAGCAGCACCACCGCGTCGAACAACACAGATGGACCGCCGTCGATCATGTGCCTGGCCTCGATGTGAGTGCCGTCAGCCGCCTCGACGCCGCCCACCTTGGGCGCAACCACCTCCAGCACCGCCCCTTCCGCTTCGATCGCGGAACGGAGTTCTTCGAACAGCGCGATGTCGGCTCCATTGCCAAGCAGGACACCGACTTTGCGGCCTTTGAAACTGTCGGGTCCGTTTTCGATGATGCTAAGCGCCGGCGACGGCGGCAGGTCGTCGCGCGTCGGAACGGCTGCCTCCGCAGGTTCGGGCATGTTGCGAATGCCGAGCTTGTCGGCGACGGTGGTGGCCAGGGTTTCGTCGATGTTCAGCAGATGCGACACCATGCGTTCCCGGATCGCTGGTGCTTGGACCTTGCTTAATTCGAACGTCAGCGCCATGGCGATGTGGCGTTGCTCCGGTGGTGTCTGGCTGTTGAAAAATTGCCGGGCCTGGCTGTAGTGATCGGCGAAGCTTTCCGCGCGCAGGCGCACCTTCTGCCCTTCTTCGGCATCGGCGAAGGAACGGAAGCCGCGTTGCGGATCCTCGCGCGGCCCGAGCCCCCATGAATTCGGCTCGTAGTTGGCGCGGCCGACCGGATTGCGCATGGCCATGTGCCCATCCTGTTGAAAATGGGCGAACGGGCACTTCGGCGCGTTTATCGGGAGATGGGTAAAGTTCGGGCTGCCTAGCCGTTTCAATTGGGTGTCGAGGTAGGAGAAGTTGCGGCCCTGCAGAAGCGGATCGTTGGAGAAGTCGATTCCGGGCGGCACATTCTGCGTCATGAAGGCAACCTGCTCGGTCTCTGCGAAGAAATTATCCGGCATGCGGTCGAGCACCAGCCGCCCGACCGGGATTGGTTCGAGTACCTCTTCCGGAATGATCTTTGTCGGGTCCAGAATGTCGAAGTCGAAGCTATCGGCGAATTCTTGATCAAACAGTTGTACCGTCAACTCCCATTCCGGGAAATTGCCGGACTGGATGGCGTCCCACAGATCGCGACGATGAAAGTCGGGATCGGCGCCATTGATCTTGACCGCTTCGTTCCAGACCACCGATTGCATGCCGAGCTTTGGCTTCCAGATGAATTTGACGAAGGTGGATTCGTCCTTCGCGTTGACGAGGCGGAACGTGTGCACACCAAAGCCCTGCATGAAGCGGAAGGAGCGCGGGATCGCGCGATCCGACATGATCCACATCACCATGTGCATCGATTCCGGCATCAGGCTGATGAAGTCCCAGAAATTGTCGTGCGCGGTCTGGGCTTGAGGGAAGGCCCGGTCCGGCTCCTGTTTGGCGGCATGGATGAGATCGGGAAACTTGATTGCGTCCTGGATGAAGAAGACCGGAATGTTGTTGCCGACCAGATCCCAATTGCCTTCCTTCGTATAGAGCTTGACCGCAAAGCCGCGCACGTCGCGGGCGAGATCGAACGAGCCCTTGTTGCCGGCAACCGTCGAGAACCGCACGAAAGCCGGTGTCTTTTCGCCGGCTCTCTGGAAAATATCGGCACGTGTGTATTGGGCCAGTGACTCGTAGGTCTCGAAGTAACCATGCGCGCCGTAGCCGCGGGCATGGACGACCCTTTCCGGGATTCTTTCGTGGTCGAAGTGGAAAATCTTCTCGCGAAAATGAGAGTCCTCGATCAGCGACGGTCCGCGTTCGCCGATCCGCAGTGTATTTTGATCATCGGAGACGGGTGTTCCGAGCGCGGTGGTCAGAGTGGGCGTCTCACCTCCGGCGATCTGGTGTAATTCCCCGCCGTTTCCGCGCGCGCTGTCCGGTTCCAGTCCACTTGCCGATTGGCGAGCGGAGCGACGGGCGGATTTGGCCATGACAGATCCTCGATTGATGCCGGAAGGTTGAAGTGCTCAGGGCGTCAAACTGCCGGTGCGCGGCTTTGTTCCCATAAAAGAACGGGAGCGGCACGCATGCATGGTCGAAGGAACCGTCGCCGTTGCAGCGATGGTACCGGCCGTTTGGTGAGATATTCCGCCTGCACCAATTCTGAAGACCGCCTTCACGAATTCTGAAGAGTTGTCTCAAGCACGAGGAACGAACCAAAGTTCCATGCATTTAGCTGGGGCTGCGTTCGTACATTCTTTTTCTAGGAGCTAGACCATTGTCATCCGGAGGCTACATTCTGGCTGATAAGGAAACCAATGAAGTTTCCATCGTTGAGCTCATCCCCGCGCTGCGGGCTTTCGCGCGTACCTTCTGCCGCGTTCCCGACGATGCCGACGACCTCGTGCAGGAGACGTTGACCAAGGGGCTGGCAAACATCGACAAGTTCGAACCCGGCACACGCATGAAGTCGTGGCTCTTCACCATCATGCGCAACACTTACTACACCCGGATCAAGATTGCTGCCCGGGAAGCGCCAGGCCTGCTCGACTGTGCGTCTTCCAGGCCGATTTCGGAAGCCACCCAGGAATGGAGCGTTCAGAGCAAGGAAGTCCACGGCGCCATTCAAAAGCTACCCGAACACCAACGCGAGGTTCTGATGCTGATCGGCGTTCTGGGAGTGAGCTATGAGGAAACGGCCGAAATATGCGGCTGCGCAGTAGGGACGGTCAAAAGTCGGCTGAACCGTGCCCGCGCCAATATTCTCGAGTTGCTTGGGGAGAGTTCGCTCCAGACATTGATTGAAAGGCGAAATCATCTGTCGGATGGTCAACTCGATATCGAGGGTGACAGCCGCGGATAATCAATTCTTCACGTCACGCCGACGCCTCTCGACAAGCGCGTTTTGCAATTCTATCGCCAGCTTGGTCAGCCGGTCCGGAATCTTTTCCTGCTCTATAGCAGACAGGAGAGACGTAATCTCCTGATCCATCGCCAAGCCCACATGCGGGTCCACGGGATCGTCGCTCGAACGAGACATCATATTCCCTTGATATAAAACGGTCCCTTGGCGCTAGTGTGGTGACAAATGCTCGACATTACAAGGCGATGTCCATCGCCTGCAGGGTTGCCGGCGATCCTTGCACATGTTTATTTCTCTGGCTTCGCATCGCGGCGGGCCAGGAATGCGGCGTCACGGCGCTCAATCCTTCGGCAATTGGTTCGCGACGTGATCCTGATATTGGTCGGACTTGATTCGATTGCCGTCCAGTCCGCGCTCATCGCTATGCTGCTTCATGTCACGATCGGACAGAACCGCGTTTTCCTCGATCTTGTCCTTGGTCGTTGGTTATTGCGCCGGCACCGGTGCCCTTGCCTTGGCTGCCGAGGCCGGAATGTTTTTCGCGGCCGGATGCCATGATGTCCTCCTTCGGATCGGTGGCACTTTCAAGTGCCTCTGGTTCGACGCCCGAACTGGCGGCGCGCGGTAATGTTCCGTCGCCACGAGCAAGCAGGAAGGCGTCGCCATCCCATGACCGAAACGGCTTCTCGCCATTGATGACAACCCGCAATTGGTGAGCTTCCGCCAGACGGCTGACATCGGCGCGGTCCAAAAAAAGCGATCCGCGATAGGAATAGTTCAGCAGGGCCAGCCAGCCCCGCCGTTTCAGAACGCGTGCGATCTCATCGAAATGCCGCTCGGCCATGCCGGCCAGAACCAGATAAGGAAAGCTGTCAACCGCCAGCACGCAATCGAAACTGCTATCGTCGAATTCGGTCAAATCGAGACCGGAGGTTTGCCGCAAGTCTACGTTGCCCAGCGCGGCACACCGCTCCGAGGCTATGGAGATCATCCGCGAGGATATGTCGATGCCAACCATCCGGTTGAAGGATTTGGAAAGCGCAAGCTCGAAACGGCCGATGCCGCAGCCGATGTCCAGGATATTCCGCCCGGTTCCGGTGAAGTCCTGCTCTTTGAGCCATGCAGCGACTTCCTCGGTCGTGGTTGACAGCCTATCCTCATCGCCGAGGGATGCGAGCTGGACACTTGCTATCTCCGAAATCGCTGCTGCCGTATCGAAACTCGAAGCCAGCCGCATGACGACGGCGGCATCCGTCTCTTCGTCGTCGCGTGCGTGCCGAACGGCGGCGCCTGTCGCTCGCAACGTAGCAAAGACTCCTGGTTTGCGGCGAAGCAGCCCGGCTACCTCTTGCAGCCTTTCTGCGTCTCGCGAATCCAAGGGAACCATATCCCGCGCGATCTCCGCCAGTTCCGCCGCGTCCACCGCCGTCGGCAGATGAAGCGCCAGCCGGGCGACGACGGCTTCCGCGCAAACACCATCCGCCATGCAGTCTTCGACGGCCGACCTGATTGCTGTGTGGCGCTGTGCGGATTTTTTTGGCCTGGTTGCAGTCATGGTATCAACTCCGCGTCCAGACCCGGCGCATCGTCCACCTGTCGACGGCACCCCAGGTATATTTGTAGGCCTCCTGACCGCGCAGGAAATCGAACTCGCGCGCACCTTCGCGGATCGACTCCGCGATCGCGTGGCCGATCAGGATCGCGCCCGGACTCTCATCGGCATAGGCAGGTTCGAAGCCCCCGAGATAAGCATAGGCACGACCGCGATGGTGGAAGCCGTAATAGGCGCCGACGGTCCTGCCATCGATCGCGAACAGCCAGCATCGAACCAGTCCGCGAGCGTCGAGCAAGGGAAGTGAGCGCCTGTGGAAGTGCTCGACCGCGACGTCGGCCAACACGCCGCCTCCATGTCCGGCCCAGCGCGCTTCATGCAGGCGGATCAGTTGATCGAGGAACGTTTGAGGATTGCCGCCTGCCGACGACAACGCGATCCGGCCGCGTCTGGATGCGGCTTGGAACGCCCGTCGCAATTGGCGCCTACGCCGGGAGGGGACACAGCCCGCAAGGGTTTCGTCGCCGGCGATGGCGAGCACAGGGCAAGGGCCATGGGTGGTCGGCAGCCCCGCCTTCAGATCGGGATGCGCAATCGCAAGACCGGCACCGCCTTCAGGCAAATCCGGCAGGATCCATTGCGACCAGCCGATCGAGAGGATCTTTTCCACAATGAGGGCGAGGACCCGAGCCTCGATGCCGGGGGCGCACAGGATGTCCAGATAGTCGCTGAGCGAAATGCCGACCGGGAGCAGTTTCGAGCCGGTGATCCCGTGCTCGAGATAGAGCGGCGCCAGCCCTATCAGGTCGCCTCCGCGCCAGACCGCGACCGTCGCCAGGTCGCCGGGCGCGAATGTGCGCCACCATGGCACCAGCCAGGCCGGAGATTGAAACGGCGTCGCTGAGGTGCTCTGCCCCCACAGTTTCCACCAATGCGGCGCCAGCGCATCGAATTGCGCCGGGTCATCGATGATCTCGCTGCGCAACACAAGCTCGCTCACGGTGTGGCGGCGAGGTGCCCAGCATCGGTGCCAAGTCGTGCCAGCGCTTGATAAGCGTTCATGTAAGACGAGATCATTCGTTCCAGCGAAAAGCGCCGCCGCGCCTCGGCCCGGCATGTCTCGGCGTCCAGGCTGGACGCCGCAACGATGGCCTGCGCCATCTCGTCGATCGTATCGACGAGAAACCCGGTCTTGCCGTGCTCGATGACATCGGGAAGCGCACCATTTGGAAAGGCGACCACCGGTGTGCCGCAGGCCAGCGCCTCCATGGCGACAAGTGAGCTGGTCTCGGCGGCAAGGCTTGGAATGATCAGACAGCGCGCAGCGTTGAGAAAGCGCCGCTTGGCAGTGAAACCGAGCGGACCAAGGAAGCGACGGCGGCCATCGAGGCGAGGTTGGACCTCGTCACGAAAGTACTGCGTGTGTGTTTCATAGGAATAAACCTTGCCGCCGATAACCAGCGGCACACCTGCTTGCTTGGCTGCGTCCAGCGCCAGGTGAATGCCCTTTTCCGGGCAGATCCGGCTGAGAACGAGCGCAAAGTCGCGCTTCGGCTGCAACAGGTTCAGCGCGTCTATATCGACGCCATTCGGAATTGGCGCGGCCAGTCTGGCGTCTGGTGGCGCGGTTTGCTGCTGGGCGGCCGAAACCGCATGAAGCCACAGGTCGTCGCGCGTCGGGCGCAGTGCCTCCGCCCGATACCAGTCCAGTGGCAGGTGAAGGGTCACCAAGGTCGGGCCATCGCTTGGCAGATAGGCATCGAAATCGATGCCGTGCAGATGAACGACATCGATCGGCCAACTGGCGCGGGCGGCAGCGATCGCGGCGCGATGAGCCTGCTGCGCGCGGCTCTTGGCGGCCTCGTCGAGCACGCCGTTTTCAGAAGGTGTCTCCACAAGGGTGCCGCTCGCGCTGGAGCCCCGGCAGCCGACGACGATGGACCGATGACCCGCGCCGACCAGTGCCCGATCGAGCATCGACAGCACCTGTTCGGCACCCCCGACCGCATCCGGTCCGACGGGCGCAAGGGGATAGGCGACATTGAGGACGGTGAGCGTCATGGCCAGCCGAACCCCAAGGGCAGTGGATTGATGTCGGATGCGTGAGCTTCGACTTCGGTCAGGACATCCAATGATCGTGGACCGGGTCGCATGAGAGCCTCACGCAGCCGAGATCCGTTGCGCCGGGCGTGAGGCGGTCGTCATGCCGGGCGCGTAGCGGCGGACCATCGTTGCGCAGAACTCGGCGAATTCCTCGGGCACCAACGGGGGGCTGGTGTGGTGAGGCATCATTCCGCGATGTTCAGGCGTGAAGCAGAAGGTGACCGTGACTTCGAAATCGGCAAGTGCTTCCATCTGTCGATCGAACCACTCCAACGCATTCGGCCTGAAGCTGTCGGCCCAGGACAACCCCGTGCGCAAGTTGGTGACGCCGAGCCGCTTCATCCAGGCGACGGCATCGTCCAGTCGCGGGTCCTCGAAATGAAACCACTGCACCAGCCCCATCGCGGGTGTGTAGCGCAGGAATTCCTCCAGGGCCGGCTTCGGCGTGCCGTCCTGGCGCAACAACCCCATGTGGAAATGACGATAATAGGAGGACCCCTCCGCTTCGCGATGCCGCGTCGTTGCCTCCCATTCACGCGGAAGGTCATAGAGGCTGTACCACTGGATGCGCGGTGCGTTACCGAGCAGCAATTCGGCGGTGCGCTTGAGCCCCCAGACCTGTACTTCCTCGGCTCCGAAGGTCGATACGCCGACCTCGCTGACCCAGATTGGAAGATCGGTGACGGTCGCGATCTCACCGATCTTCTGCGGCCATTCCTGGATTTGCCACAGGTTCCAGTCGAGAGGAAAGCCGTGCACCGCGACGGCGTCGACATGGCCCAGCACGCCGTATTCCTTCATGCGCGTGATAAAGCCGGGATCTATCGGCGAGATGCCGCCAAGCACTTTTGTCAAAGCCGAGTTCTCGGAGTCGATCGCGTCCGCCGACAGGATTGCCATCCTGGCAAAGCGGCTCCAATCGGGGTCGAGCTCCGGATCCCAATGCGATTTGTTGTTGGGCTCGTTCCAGATCATCGCGGCTTCAATCATGGAACTTTCCTTTCGACGGGTAAATCGCGCCGCCCCCCGCCCGGGCGCCCGCGGGCCCGCCCCAA
>NZ_JAIUIN010000036.1:0-39408 GCF_020165665.1 Mesorhizobium sp. BH1-1-4 | reverse complement strand
CCCCCCCCCCCCCCCCCCCCCCCCGGCGTTACTGTTCAGCCATTGGCGAACGGCACGGCGACATAGATCTGGCTGCCGTCGCGTTCGACCAGCAACAGCACCGACTTGCGACCCGACTTGCTGGCCTGCGCGATGGCTTGCGTGACCTGCCTGGCGCTCTTCACCGGCGCCTGGTTGACGGCGACGATGATGTCGCCGGGCTGGATACCGGCGGCGCCCGCGGCCTTGTCCGGATTGACGGTGGCAACCACCGCGCCGTGCTCGTTGTCGGCGAGGTTCATCTGCTGGCGAATGTCTGGCGTGATGTCCATCAAGCCAAGGCCGATGGCCGGGGCGCGGGACCCCTGCCCGGCGTCAGGCGCGCTGGAATCGCCATTGGATGCCGTCTTCACGTCGTCGCTGTTGCGTCCGACAGCGACGGAAATCTGCATGGCCTTGCCCTTGCGCCAGACATCCAGCGTTTCCTTGGCACCCGGCGCGACATCGGCGACGGCCCGCGACAGATCCTTGGGATCCTTGACGTCCTGCCCGGCGAAGCTGGTGATGACGTCGCCGGTTTCGACGCCGGCCTTGGCGGCGGGCGAGCCGTCATTGACCCGGGCGACCAACGCACCGGCGGGATGGTCGAGCCCGACGGCGCTGGCCACGTCAGGGGTGACCGGCTGGATCTCGACGCCGAGATAGCCGTATTCGATGTCGCCGCCCTTCATCAGCTTGGCGACCACCTTCTGTGCCTGGTCCGACGGAATGGCGAAGCCGACGCCGACGCTGCCGCCATTGGGCGAATAGATCGCCGTGTTGATGCCGACGACATTGCCGCTGACATCCACCAGCGGGCCGCCGGAATTGCCGTGATTGATCGGCGCGTCGATCTGGATGAAATCGTCGAACGGCCCACTATGCAGATCGCGGCCACGCGCCGAGACGATACCGGCCGTTACCGTGGTGCCGATGCCGAAGGGATTGCCGATCGCCAGCACCTGGTCGCCTGTCATGAGCTTGTCTGAGTCGCCCCATTTCACGGTTGGCAAGGGCCTGCCGGCCTTGATCTGCAGCACGGCGAGATCGTTCTTGGCGTCGTGACCGAGAAGCTTGGCCGGAAGCTCCGTACCGTCGTCGAGCGTGACCTTGATCGAAGAGGCGCCGTCGACGACATGGTTGTTGGTGACGATGGTGCCGTCGGCGCTGACGATGAAGCCCGAACCGAGCGCCTCGGCGCGCTGCGACTGCTGTTGCTGCGGAGGCGTCTTGGGACCAGGCATGCCCTGATCGCCGAAGAACTGGCGGAAATAGTCGTCGAAAGGCGAATTGCCGCCAAAGGGCGAACCGTCGGGCGACCCTTCGCTCATGGCTTCCGGCTGCGCCTTCATGACTGTCGTGACGGTGACGACGGCGGGCTTGGCCGCGGCCACGATGGGCGCGAACGATCCGTTTGGAGCCGTTATTCCGGCGACGGGTGTCTGGGTGGTCGCAACGGCATTGCTCAAGCCGGCACTGCCGGGATTCTGGGCAAACGAGACGACGGCGGGGGAGATGATCAGCGCGGCGCCCAGCAGGGCGGCGACGCGATGCCTACGAAGAATACCAAGGGGTGACATGGTCGTTCTGTCCGGGCGAGAGTTGATCCGGCGCCGCGGGCGGCTCTTGGGAGAAAGCGTCCGTCAGCGTGTCGACGACCGGGATGGCCTGTCTCGCCTTACATGGCAGCCGGCCGGATCGACATGAGGTATCTAGGGTCCCGAATGGCCTGAATTAGGGTTTTTGCCCGACCTTACGAAGATTTAATTCAGGGCGCGCTTACAGAGCGCAGGTAGGCCGACGCGATCTCACGCATGCGCCTGCCGTCGAAACTCGGGCCGTGGCCGCCGTGGCCGATACGGATCGGCAGGTCGAGCAGGCGGCGCATCGTGCCGGCATAGGCCGTCCGGTCGGAATCCGGCAAATCGTCGATCAGCATGGCGTCATAGATGGCGTCGCCGCTGAAGAACAGGCCGTCGGCCTCGTCGAACAGGGCGATCGAATCCGGTGAGTGACCCGGAAGATGCAGCACGCGAAATTGCCGGTCGCCGAGATCGACCACGTCGCCCTCATCGAGAGTCCGCGTCAGCGGCGCCGACGGGATCTTGTAATCCGACGCCTTCCAGCCCGACTCGGGCAGTTTCGAAACCGCCCCCTCGAGATCGTGGAACATGTAGGCGTAGGTCGCGGCCTCATCCATGCTCTCGAATTGCGCCGCGCTCATCCTCGGCCCGGCCCGCCACGGGAATTCGTGCAGCGAGCCGACATGATCGAGATGGATATGGGTGGCGACGACCAGAAGCGGCTTGCCTTCCGGCGTCTCTATCCACGGCGCCAGCGGACAGATGCCCATGCCGGTGTCGACCAGAAGGTCGGCGTCGCGGCCGGTGAAATGCCAGATGTTGGCGCGCACATAGTCGTGCACGAACGGCTCGGTCAGCATCGTCGTCCTGTCGTCGACGATGCTCCTGGAGAACCAGCCCGGCATAGGGGCCGGCATCAGACGAACGGCTTTCCGACCTTGTATTTTTCCGGCACCAGCCGCCTGAGATAGGCCATGCCGGTCTCGGACAGCTGGTTCTCCTCGGGCTTCATGAAATCGTCGGGCATGTGGCGGGTCTTGCCGGCGACGTTCTTCAGCGGCACCTTTTTCAGCACTATTTTGCTGCCATCATACTGCAGCGCCACCGAGCCGCCGCCCTGCTCGGCCACGCCGACGGCGAAGGCGCCGGCATCGAAGGCCTCCTGCGCGTCAACCGCGCTGATGGCGCCGACATAGCCGCGCGGCATGTAGCCGAGCGCGTCGACGCGGGCTCGCTTGCCCGGCAGCCCCTCGGCCAATGCCCGTTCGAGCGCCGCCGGCAGGTCGCTGCCCGACAGTTTGACATTGCCGTGCTGGTCGCGTTCGAGCTTGTCCGCCGGCACCAGGCTTTCGACCAGCGCCTTGCCGTCGGCGGTGCTGACGCCTTCCGACACGGCGACGATGCAGCGCTTGTGGCGATCGAGCGTGGCGCGCACGTCGTCGATGAAGCCGGCGGCGGAGAACGGCCGCTCCGGCACGTAGACGAGATGCGGGCCGCTGCCGGGGTCGAACTGCCAAGCTGCCGCGGCTGCGGTCAGGAAGCCGGCATGCCGGCCCATGACGATGCCGACATAAATGCCGGGCAGGGCGCGGAAATCGAGGTCGACCGACAGGAACGCGCCGGCGACGAATTCCGCCGCCGAGATGAAGCCCGGCGTGTGGTCGTTTTCCTCGAGATCGTTGTCGATGGTTTTCGGCGCATGGACGAAGGCGATCTTGCCGCCGGCGGCATCGGTCAGGATCTGCTGCGTGCCCGAGGTGTCGTTGCCGCCGATATAGATGAAGGCGTCGGCGCCCGCCTTCTGCAGGCCCTTCAGGATGACCTCGCAATAGGCGGCGTCAGGCTTGTCGCGCGTCGAGCCGAGGGCGGCGCTCGGGGTTCCGGCGATCAGCCGCAACCGGTCCTCCGGGATGGCGGACAGGTCGACATAGTTGCCGTCACGGATACCGCGCACGCCATGGATGGAGCCCAGCACCTTGGCGCCGGGATGGCGCTTGCGGATCTCCAGCGTGGCGCCGACGACCGTCTGGTTGATGACGGCGGTCGGGCCGCCGCCCTGCGCGATGACGAAGGTTCCGGCCATGCTTGATTTCTCCCCGGGTGATGGTTTTCAAGGCACCTTGGCCTGTCTTGCCGCATCGCGCAACGGGAGAAACGGAGGGCTAAACGATCACATGACGACGACGGGGTTTTTCTTCGACACCCGGCTGTAGAGATCGATGATGTCCTGGTTGATCAGGCGCACGCAGCCCGACGACATCGCCTGGCCGATGCTCCACCATTCGGGCGAACCATGGATGCGGTAGCCTGTGTCCTTGCCGTCCTGGTAGATGTAGAGCGCACGCGCCCCGAGCGGATTGGTGAGGCCGCCGGGCTGGCCGCCCTGCCACTTCACCAGTTCGGGCTTGCGCTGGATCATTTCGGGCGGCGGCGTCCAGGTCGGCCATTCCCGCCCGTACTGGATGTTGGCGCGGCCTGACCAGCGGAAGCCGTCCTTGCCGATGCCGACGCCGTAGCGGATGGCGTCGCCGCCCGGCTGGACGAGATAGAGCATGCGCTCCTTGAGATGGACGACGATGGTGCCGGGCGCCTCGCCGGTCGTGTCGACAACGATCTGACGGCGGAATTCCGGCTTGACCTTGAGATAGGGCACCTCGGGAACGTTGAAGCCGTTGTCGGTCAGCGCGGCATACATGAGGTCGGGGCTGGTGATGTTCTTGTCGACGCTGATCGAGGGGCGGATCGGCCGCACCGAACCGGTGACCGTATCGTCGAGCTGGAGCGCCGGCAGGTCGCCACCACCCGAAGTCGAGCAGCCGGCGACGCCAAGCAGCGCCAGGGCGCCCGCCCCGGACAGGACGGCGCGGCGGGAGAGAAAAAGATCGGTTTCGATTGCGTCGCCATTTCGCGGCGGCGTCGGACCTTGCGGCAACTCAGGCATATACCAAACCCTACGCTGTCGGCGGGAAGCACGGTCCGGCCGGATGTCAGGCATTTTCATCATTCATGGTTGATAAAGCGTGAATACCTTGCGTTGCCTGCGTTCGCGTCTTGCCGAGGTGACGTTGCGCCGTCCCCGGCGATCGCCGCTCCCGTGTCCCTGCACAAAATCACCTCCATCGGGTCATAATCCCGGCACCGGCGTTTCCTACCTCTCCGGCGATCAGCGAGGGGCCTCCATGTGCAAGACGTTAAAAACCGACATCAAGCTTTTTGCCGCAGCCATTGCCGCGGCCGCCATGGTTCTCGGTGCCAATGTCAGCCTGGCCGATATAGTGAGCACGCTGGGCGGCGCGAACTGACCCCTGGCTGCCGCTGGCGAAACTGACGGCACGGCAATTGCGGCAGCGGGCGCGGCGGTTGCGCCCGCAATCTCCTGAAAAACAAAAATCAGACCTCTTTACATTCTCCCTGGGCTCGGGATTTATCCTTTTCCTTAACCCAAGGGGAGACAGACATGTCCTTCGAAAACTGGGCCGCCTTCGCTGCCGCGTCGACCATCCTTCTCATCATCCCGGGCCCGACAATCCTGTTGGTCGTGTCGTATGCGCTGGGCCAGGGCTGGCGCACCGCCTTGCCGATGGCCGTCGGCGTGGCACTCGGCGACTTCACCGCCATGACCTTGTCGATGCTGGGCATCGGCGCGCTGCTGGCGGCCTCGGCGACCGTCTTCACCGTCCTGAAGCTGATCGGCGCCGGCTATCTGATCTATCTCGGTGTGAAACTGTTCCGCGCCGGCGGCGCGCTGAAAGCAGAACCGCGCACCGACGCGGTGTCTTCGGCCAAGATGATGGCGCATGCCTGGCTGGTCACCGCGCTCAACCCGAAGAGCATCACCTTCTTCGTCGCCTTCCTGCCGCAGTTTCTCGACCGGCATGCCGATTTCTGGGCGCAGATGCTGATCTTCGAGACGACGTTCCTGGCGCTCGCCTTCGCCAACGCCTTCGGTTACGCGCTGATCGCGGCACGCGCCCGCAACGTGGTGCGCAACCCCAAGGCGATCCGCATCTTCAACCGAACCGGCGGCACGCTGCTGGTCGGCGCCGGCATCGCCACCGTGGCGATGCGTTCCGGCAATTGAAAAACGCTGGCGCGCCCAAGGTGTGTTGAGATTCAGGTCAGGCCGAGCCGAAAATGGCTGATATCGAGAGCCGGAGCGGTGCGGACATGGGTCCGCGAGCACCGGAAGCGCAGATATCAGGCGTTTGCAGGCCGGCATCACCTGAATATCAGCACACCTTGCTTCACCATTTGACGCTGAAACCCAGATTGCCCTCGAGGACGCGGCGTTTGTCGCCGCCGAGATTGGTGGTGTAGTCGCCGGTGGCGAAGATGCTGACCTTGTCGGTCACCTTGGCGACGATGCCGCCACCGAACTCGAACGAGGTCGACCTGCCCTGCGTCGAGATGTCGGTCGCGTCGAAGTTGACCCGATCGGTGCCGCCGAAATCATGCCAGATGTTGGCCTTGAGGTAGGGCTGCAGCGCCATGCCGCTGACGGTGGCCTCGCCTTGCAGCCTCGCGCCCAGCCGGCCGGTGACGCTGCCGTCGCTGTCGAAGGAAACCGAGGAGAAACGGTCCTTGGCATCGTCGAGCGACAGGTGCTGCCAGATCAGTTGCGCCTGCGGTTCGAGCGTCCAGCCCTGTGCCAGCGCTATGGGATAGCCGCCTTCCAGCGAGGCTGTCACGCCTGTTCCGCCAATGTCGATGCCGACATCGCGCGACGACGTGGCGTCGCCGCCGAAGAAGGTGGCCATGAGGACGCCGTCGAGGTACCAGCCGCCCTGGCCGATGCGCGTCCAGTAGCCGCCGACGCTGGTGCCGCTGACATCGATGCCGCCGACGGACAGATCATTCTGGCCCAGCGCCTGGCCACGCACGTCACCCTTCATGCTGGCATAGGCGACGAACAGGCCGGCGCGGTCGATCCCGCCAGAGGCGGTTTCGCGTCCGAAGACGTCGAAGCCCGCCTGCAAGCCGAACAAGGTCCCGTCGAAGGACGGCGACACCGTTCCCGACCAGCCCATTTTGGCGTCCTGGCCGTAGATGCGGCCCCAGACCGGCGACAGCTCCGTGTTCGACAACAGGCTCTGTTCGCCGCGCCGCTCGTGGAAGGTGCCGAGCGTCGTCATCGCCAGATGTTCGGCCACCGGCGGCAAGGCCGAATAGGTGGGCACCTCGATGCGGTAGAGCAGGATCGTCTCGCCGGCCGCCGGCGTCGGCAGGTCCGGAACGGCGGTCGGCACCACCGGTGGTGGCGGCGGCGGATCCGCCGCCGGCGCTGGCGGTGGTGGCGGCGGCGCCTCGGGCTCTGGATCGCTCGCCTGCACCGGCGGTGTCGAATCGACCGGCGGGTTGTTGATGTCGCCATCGGTCGGCACCGGAACCGGCGGCAGTTCGGAGGGCGGCGGCGGTGGCTCGACCTGGGGCGCCTCCGGCTCCGGTTGCGACGTCGGTTCGAGTGCCGACGGCCCGGCGGCCGGCGTTGCCGGTGTGTTCAGCGTCGAACGCAGATACCAGTTCTCCTCGCTGCCGGCGCTGACGCCGCCCTTGAAGAGATAATATTCGAAGGCGCCGGCGGCGACCGGCGCATCGAGGGCAAAGGCGCCGGCGCTCGATGAGGCTCCGTTGACGGCCTGGACGAGCATAATGCCGTCGGCCGTGGTCTGCGCCCCGGCACCGCCGACATTGACGACGGCAATGCCGGTCGAGCCCGAAGCCGTGCCGCCCGACAGCACCAGCCGGTCGGAAGCGGAGCTGTCGTCGCCGAGTTCGGTCTGCAACAGCAGCAAGCCGCCCATGCCGACATAATTGCCAGAAATGGTCAGGCGGTCGGTGGCGCCGGTGCCGCCATTGGTCAGGTCGATGCGGCCGGCATTGACCACTTCGGCCAACTGCCCAGCGGTAAAGGCCTGGATGGAACTGTTGAAGCCGCCGCCATAGAGCGTGCTTGCTAGGTCGACGCTGAGCTTCCCGGTGCCCGTGCCGCTGTCGCCCAGCACGAGATTGCCGTCGAGGATCAGCTGGGTGTCATTGGTGGCGTCGATGGTTTCCCAGTTCTGGACCCTGGCGATGCCGTCCAGCTTGACGTTGTCGAAGGTGAGCGCATCGGTGCCGAGGCCGCCGTTCAGCGCATCGGCTCCGCCGAGATTGGCCTTGGTGAGATTGCTGAGTTTGGCTGTATCATTGTCGGCGCCGAGGTCGACCGAGCCATAGACGATGCCGCCGCCGTCCCAGACGAAACTGTCCGCGCTGAAGCTCATCAGCACGTCGCCGCCGACCGTGCCGCCGGTGATCGTCACGCTGTCATTGCCGCCGCTGACGCTGATGTTGCCGCCGATCGTACCGCCGGAGAGAATGATGGTGTCCTGATCGAAGCCGGTGACGAGGTTGCGGTCGATGGTGCCGCCCGACATGTTGAAATAGTTCTTGTCGAGCTTCATGTTGACGCGACCGATGCGGCCGCCCGTCATCACGGCATTGTCGCCATCGTCGAAGAAATCGACGATACGGCCGCCCGTCATGGTGAAGGTGTCCAGTCCGTCGCCTTGGTTGAGCGACCCGACCTGGCCGCCGCTCATGTTGAAGTCGTCGATGCCGGCGCCCTGTTGGACATTGCCGGCGACAGTGCCGCCGCCGATAGTGAAGAAATCCGTGCCTCCGCCCTGGTCGACCGTGCCGGTGATGGTGCCGGACTGCATGTCGATGCGGTCGGTGCCGGCGCCGAAGGTGACGTTGCCGCTCACCTGGCCGGTGCCGCCGGCGGGAAAGTTCAGCGTGTTGTTGCCGCTGGTGTCGTTGAGGCTGCCGCCCGAATCACCGCTATCGCAAGTGAAGGTGTCATTTCCCGGAGACGGGACCAGCACGCACGCGGCAAAGGCCGCCGAGTTAGGCAGCAACACGAGCGCTGTAGTTGCAAGCAAGCTAATAAACCATGGATTGATTCGCCGGGGCTCTGGCCGCAGCAAAGCAATAGCTCGATCGGTGTGCTGCGAACCGTTGTCCGGAAGCTGTATTTTCAAATGCCGCATCGCGTCCCCTCTCAGATCGCGATTACAAGCCCCTTACCCGCGCCGCAATGAAGCCACAATTCGTTCGGTTTTACAAAGCCTAATCTGCTTCTCATGGTTGATGAACTGGAAAGACTAGTGGACTAAACCGGGCTAGCACGCGGTTGGCGTGTCCGTGGCCCATGTACTAGGATCGCCTTGGGCCGAAGGATCGAGGCCCTGTCACGGGTCGATCAAAGGATATGGCATGGCAATCAAGGACGCATCCGGTCTCGCATTTTCAGGCGCAACGGAGGCAGGGTTCACGCCCTATGGCCAGGCGGTGCGTGAACTGCTGTGCTTTATCGGCGATCCCGTCGCCTCCATCGACCGCGCCATCGCGGAAGATCCCGGCTTCGTCATGGCGCATGTCTTCAAGGGCTATCTCTTCGGGCTCGCCACCGAGCGCGAGGCGACGGCCGTGGCCAAGGCTTGCCACGAGGCGGCGCTGCCGCTTGCCGCGACGACCCGCGAGCAGGCGCATGTTTCAGCCCTTGGCCACCTCGCCAACGGGCGTTGGCATCAAGCCAGCCGCATTCTCGAGGACATCGCCATCGAGACCCCGCGCGACGGGCTGGCGCTGCAGGTGGGCCATCAGATCGATTTCTTCACCGGCAATGCCCGCATGCTGCGCGACCGCATCGCCCGTGCCCTGCCATCCTGGCAAAGCGGCATGTCCGGATACCACGCCATGCTTGGCATGCAGGCGTTCGGGCTGGAGGAAATGGGGGACTATGTCAGGGCCGAGCAGCTTGGCCGCGCGGCTGTCGATATCGAGCCGCGCGACGGCTGGGCGCAGCATGCCGTCGCCCATGTCATGGAAATGCAAAGCCGGCAAAGGGACGGCATTGCCTGGATGCGTGCCAATCCCGAAGCCTGGACGAGGGAGAGCTTCCTGCAGGTGCACAATTGGTGGCACCTGGCGCTGTTCCACTATGATCTCGGCGAGACCGACGAAGTGCTGGCGCTCTATGACGGCCCCATCTACAGAGTGCCATCGACGATGGCGCTCAACATGGTCGATGCCTCGGCAATCCTGTGGCGACTCTATCTTGGCGGCATCGATGTCGGCGACCGCTGGACGGCAATCGCCGCCAACTGGCGCAAGGCCGGCGCCGGCAACTATGCCTTCAACGATGTCCACGCAATGATGGCGTTTGTCGGCGCCGGGCTCGATGGCCCGGCCCGGACCTTGCTCGAGACCCAGGGCGAGGCCATGCACGGCAACGACGACAATGCGGCCTTCACAAGGGATGTCGGCCATCCCCTGACGCTCGCCATCAAGGCGTTCGGTGATGGCAATTATGCCGAGACCGTGCGCCTGATCCGGCCAATCCGGGCGATCGCCCACCGTTTCGGCGGCAGCCACGCGCAGCGCGACGTCATCGATTTGACGCTGATCGAGGCGGCCCTGCGCGCCGGTGACGCTGCGCTTGCCAGGGCGCTCGCGGCGGAACGGTCGATGGCGCGACCCGACAGTCCGCTGTCGGCGCTCCTTTCACGGCGTGCGGCCGATTTGTCGGAGAATTGACCCGCGACGGTTCTTGCCTTAAAAATTGGCTGAAGCATATTTTTCGGGCTCCGAAAAAAATAAGAACGTGGGAGGAAACCATGTATCTCGGCCTCGACCTGGGCACGTCGGGCGTCAAGGCGCTGCTGATCGATGCCGGACAGGGCGTCATCGGCTCCGGCCATGGCTCACTTGATGTCTCGCGGCCGCATCCCGGCTGGTCCGAGCAGGACCCGCTACACTGGATACGCGCCTGCGAGGACGCGATCGCCGAGCTGAAAGCTTCTCATCCGGCACAGGTCGCGGCGGTGAAAGGCATCGGCCTCTCCGGCCAGATGCATGGCGCGACCTTGCTCGATGCCGCCGATCAGGTGCTGCGCCCCTGCATCCTGTGGAACGACACGCGCAGCCATGTCGAGGCGGCGGCACTCGACGCCGATCCGCGCTTCCGCGCTCTCACCGGCAACATCGTCTTTCCCGGTTTCACCGCGCCCAAGCTCGCCTGGGTGAAGAACAACGAACCCGCCGTCTTCGCCAAGGTGGCAAAAGTGCTGTTGCCGAAGGATTTCCTGCGGCTCTGGCTGACCGGCGAACATATGTCGGAAATGTCCGACTCGGCCGGTACGTCCTGGCTCGATGTCGGCAAGCGCCGCTGGTCACCAGAACTGCTCGCCGCGACATCGCTAGACGAGAAACACATGCCGTCGCTGGTCGAGGGCACCGCGAAGGCCGGCGGCCTGCGCGCCGAATTGGCGTCCAAATGGGGCATCGCGGCCGGCATTCCGGTGGCTGGCGGCGCCGGCGACAACGCGGCTTCCGCCTGCGGCATGGGCATGGTCGGCGCCGGCCACGCTTTTGTTTCGCTCGGCACGTCGGGCGTGCTGTTTGCCGCCAACGCATCCTATCTGCCCAACCCGGCAAGCGCGGTGCACACATTCTGCCATGCGCTGCCAAACACCTGGCACCAGATGGGCGTCATCCTGTCGGCGACCGATTCGCTCAACTGGCTGTCGGAAATCACCGGCAAGGGCGCCGGCGAGTTGACCGGGGAACTCGGGGAGACGCTGAAAGCGCCGAGCGGCCTGTCCTTCCTGCCCTATCTCTCGGGCGAGCGCACGCCGCACAATGATTCCGCCATTCGCGGTTCCTTCACCGGCCTGGCGCATGAATCCAGCCGCGCCGTGCTGACCCAGGCCGTGCTCGAAGGCGTCGCCTTCGCCTTCCGCGACAGCCTCGAAGCGCTGAAGACGGCCGGCACCAGCTTGACGCGGGTGACCGCGATCGGCGGCGGCTCGCGCTCGCGCTACTGGCTGAAGGCCATCGCCACCGCGCTGCAGCTGCCGATCGACATCCCCGCCGATGGCGATTTCGGGGCTGCGTTTGGTGCGGCAAGGCTCGGGCTGATCGCGGCGACGGGCGCCGATCCGCTGGCCGTGTGCACGGCGCCAAGGACGGATGCGACGATCGAACCGGATGCTGGTCTTGGTGGGGCGTATACCGATGCCTATCAACGCTACCGGGCGTTGTATCCGGCGATCAGGGCTGTAACCGCGTGATTTGGCGCGAGGCGCCCCCCTCTGCCCTGCCGGGCATCTCCCCCGCAAGGGGGGAGATTAGCAGCGTCGACGGCTCAGCCAATCTTGATGGGCTGGCAATTTGCGAAGCCGGAAAAGCCAGCCAATCTCCCCCCTCGAGGGGGAGATGCCCGGCAGGGCAGAGGGGGGCGCCTCGCACCTCTCTTCCTAAGTTAGTCTCACTGCGCCGGCACCTTGTCCAGAAACCCGGTGACGCTCTTCAGGCGGCCGTCCTCGATGAGACCGATATCAGTGCCTTCGATGACGGACGGGACCCCCTCCGGCCCGAGATTCCAGGAAAATCGGATTTTGTCGGCAAAGCCGTCCGGCGTGCCCTTAAGCGAGAAGCGGAAGCCGGCAAAGCGCTGCTGGACGCCGTCGATCAGCGCCGCGATGCCTTCATGGCCGTCGCCCTGCATGAGCGGATCGCGATAGCTGACGTCTTCGGTGAAAACAGCCTTGAGCAAGGCTGCCCGGCGGTCGGCGTCGCTCTCGTTCCAGACGGTGATGTAGTTCTGGGCGATCGTGGTGAGGTCGGTCATGGTCTGTCTCCTTCGTTTGGCGGTTTTGACAGGACCGTTTTCGACCAGCACCGGCGTGAAACCAATTACGCCTGAGGTAATCGGGCAAAACTATCTTGGAGAGGAAGAGAACCCATGAGCAGCGGATTTTTCGGCGACATCCAGACAATCAAATATGAAGGACCGGATTCGACCAATCCGCTGGCCTATCGTTTCTACAATCCCGACGAAATGGTCGCCGGCAAGCGACTGGAAGACCATCTGCGCTTTGCCGTCGCCTACTGGCATTCCTTCGCCTGGCCGGGCGGCGACCCGTTCGGCGGCCAGACCTTCGACCGTCCCTGGTTCCCCAAGGCCGGCGGCGTCGACACGATGGAATTGGCGAAGCTGAAGGCGGATGTCGCCTTCGAGATGTTCTCGTTGCTCGGCGCTCCCTATTTCTGCTTCCACGACGCCGATGTGCGGCCAGAGGGCAAGGATTTCTCCGAAAGTGCGGCCCGGCTCGATGAAATCGCCGATTATTTCGCCGGCAAGATGAAGCAGACCGGCGTCAAGCTTCTCTGGGGTACGGCCAACCTGTTCTCAAACCGCCGCTTCATGTCGGGCGCGGCGACCAATCCCGATCCGGATGTCTTCGCCTACGCGGCAGCGACGGTGAAGAGCTGCATCGACGTCACCAAGCGGCTGAAGGGCGAGAACTACGTGCTGTGGGGCGGGCGCGAGGGCTATGAGACGCTGCTCAACACCGACCTTGCCCGCGAGCAGGAACAGGCCGGCCGTTTCCTCAACCTCGTCGTCGACTACAAGCACAAGATCGGTTTCAAGGGCACCATCCTGATCGAACCGAAGCCGCAGGAGCCGACAAAGCACCAGTACGACTATGATGTCGCGACCGTTTACGGCTTCCTCAAGCGCTTCGGTCTCGAGAAGGAGGTCAAGCTCAACATCGAGCAGGGCCATGCCATCCTCGCCGGCCATTCCTTCGAGCACGAACTGGCGCTGGCCAATGCGCTGGGGATCTTCGGCTCGATCGACATGAACCGCAACGACTACCAGTCGGGCTGGGACACCGACCAGTTTCCCAACAACGTGCCTGAGATGGCGCTTGCTTATTACCAGGTCCTGCAGGCCGGCGGCTTCAAGACCGGCGGCACCAATTTCGACGCCAAGTTGCGCCGCCAGTCGCTCGACCCGCAGGATCTGCTGATCGGCCATATCGGCGGCATGGATTCTTGCGCGCGCGGCCTCAAGGCGGCAGCCAGGATGGTCGAAGACAAGGCGCTGTCTGGCCCGCTGGCGGAGCGCTATGCCGGCTGGAACAGCGCCGAGGCCAAGGCGATGCTTGCGGGCAAGCGCACGCTGGAGGAGATCGCCGAGCGCGTGGTGAAGAAGAAGATCGAGCCGCAGCCGCGCTCCGGCCGCCAGGAACTGCTGGAAAACATCGTCAACCGCTACGTCTGACGCTGCCTGACCGTCGGCAATCCAAGCCGGCGTACTATGCGATTCGAAAGCTTGGCGCGCGGAAACCTTTTGCGCGCCATGCTGAAATCGACGACAAGGTTTTGCCCTTGCCGCCTCTCAATGACCTCGCCCCTGCCTTCAAACTGCCGTCACGAATCTCGTATAGATATCGCTCGTGGCGGGAGAGGAAGAAGGAGGCGACCCGATGCAGAACGAACGTGAAATCGACGCCCTGCTCTCACCTGAAGCGGCCGGCTCGATCATCGACCGGCTGATGGCCATGCCGCATCCCCGGGATGGCGCGCGCCGCACCAACGAATGGGACCGCGCCGTCGCCAGCCGCTTGGAGACCCATCTCGCACGGCAGATGCGCTCGCAGATCGACGGCGGCAGCGACCGCCAGAATGCTGCCTGATTCCCGAATCGACCCCGGCCCTAATCAACCGCGGCGAAGCCTGACAGGGGCTTCGCCAAAAGCTCTCGAAAAGGCTCTCGAAAAGGCCGCGGCGGACGAAAAACCCGTCCGCCCGGCAATGTCGGCCATGGCGATCCGCGTGTCGACCACGAGCCGGCGCGCGGCGCCCAGCCGCAGCCTGAGATAATAGGCGCCCGGCGTCTCGCCGATCGACTTTCGAAAGATGCTCTCCAGGGTCCGCGCCGTCACACCGGCGCGCTTGGCGACCGCTTCTATGGTCAGCGGCTGGTCGACATGCGATTCCATCAGCCGGATAGCCTGCGCCAGGCGCGGATCGTAGCCGTCGAGCCGGCCGAGCGAGACCAGCGGCTGCGCATCGGTCGCGGCACGGGCCTGGTCGTAGATGAAGACGCTGGCGACATCGAGCGCCACGGCCATGCCGAGCCGCGTGCGAATGAGATGCAGCATCAGGTCGAAGGTCGGCGAGGCGCCGCCCGAGGTGAACACCGGCCCGTCGATGACATAGCGGTCCGGCCGGACGTCGACGCCGGGAAAGGCCGAGGAAAAATCCTCCATGTCCTCCCAATGGGTGGTGGCGCTGCGCCCTTCGAGCAAGCCGGCACGCGCCACCAGCCAGGTGCCGGCCTCGACGCCGCCGCAGGCGCGGGCCGCGCGCGCCGCCCTCCGCAACCCTGAAAGCAGAGCCGACGTCGCGTAATTCTGGGTGCCGAAACCGGCGACGACGACGAGAACGTCGGTTGGCTCGGCCGCGTCGAAACGGCCGCTGACCGCCACCGGCAGGCCGCATGTGGTGACCGGCGCCTCGCCGGTGACCGAGACCAGCTTGAAATCGAACAGGGTCTCGCCGGAGATGCGGTTGGCGGCGCGCAACGGGTCGACGGCCGAGGCGACGCACATGATGGACGACCCGGAAAACACCAGGAACGTCACCTTGAGGGTCTCGCGTTCGGCGCGAAAGACAGATTTTTCGCTTTTGATCATATCATCTTCGTAAAACGCAAAGCAGTTTCGATCAAGGCAAGCGATGCTTGGTGCCTGTTCGAATGGGAGGAAAGTTCCGATGCCGCTTGCGATGAACCGTGAGGTCTTCATTACCTGTGCCGTGACCGGTTCCGGCGGTTCGCAGGATCGCAGCCCGCATGTGCCGCGCTCACCCAAGCAGATCGCCGATTCGGCCATCGATGCGGCCAAGGCGGGTGCGGCCATCGTCCATTGCCATGTGCGCGATCCCGAAACCGGTAAGCCCCGGCGCGACGTGCATCTCTACCGCGAGGTGACCGAGCGCATCCGCGCGGCGGACGTCGACGTCATCCTGAACCTCACCGCCGGCATGGGCGGCGACATGGTGTTCGGCTCGCCGGAAGCACCGCTGCCGCTCAACGAAAAAGGCACCGACATGGGCGGCGCCACCAACCGCATGGAGCACGTGCGCCAGTGCCTGCCGGAAATCTGCACGCTCGACTGCGGCACGATGAATTTCGCCGAGGCCGACTATGTGATGACCAACACGCCCGGCATGCTGCGCGCCATGGGCGGCATGATGACGGCGCTGGGCGTCAAGCCGGAGATCGAGGCCTTCGACACCGGCCATCTGTGGTTCGCCAAGCAGCTGGTCGAGGAAAAAGTGCTCAACGCCGACGCGCTGGTACAGCTCTGCATGGGCGTGCCGTGGGGTGCGCCCGACGACCTCAACACCTTCATGGCCATGGTCAACAACGTGCCGTCGACCTGGAACTGGTCGGCCTTCGCCATCGGCCGCAACCAGATGGCCTATGCCGCGGCGGCGGTGCTCGCCGGCGGCAATGTCCGCGTCGGGCTTGAGGACAATCTCTGGCTCGACAAGGGCGTGCTGGCGACCAACGCGCAACTGGTCGAGCGCGCCGCCTCGATCGTCACCAACCTCGGCGCCAGGATTCTTGGGCCGGAAGAGGTGCGCAAGAAGCTCAACCTGACCAAGCGGGCGCCGATAGCTGCAGCTGCGTAAGGCGAGGCTGATCATGACAACCGTAAAATTCACCGCGATGAAGGATGGCGACAGGGACGATTACGAGTTCCTGACCGCTCATGAAATCGACTATGCCGCCAGGACGGGCGACCGGCTGCTCGATGCCCTGGTCCAGCTCGACGAAGGCCTGTCCGGCTACAAGATCACCCGGCTCGGCCATTCGCTGCAGGCGGCGACACGGGCCTGGCGCGATGGCGCCGACACCGACTGGATCGCCTGCGCCCTGCTGCACGATATCGGCGATATCTACGCGCCCTACAATCACGACGAATACGCCGCGTCGATCCTGAAACCCTTCGTGCGCGAGCAATGCACCTGGGTGGTGGAAAAGCACGGCGACTTCCAGCGGCTCTATTACGCCCATCATCTCGGCGGCAACAGGCAGGCGCGCGACCGCTTCGCCGGCCATGCCTATTTCGACGATTGCGACCAGTTTTGCGAGCGCTGGGACCAGTCGAGCTTCGATCCCGATTACGAGACGTTGCCGATCGAGTTCTTCCGGCCCTTCGTTCTCGAAGTCTTCGCCCGCAAGGCCTACGACCCCTCGGTGATCCGCGCCGGCGAGCGCGTGCCCCTCACCGATCCCCAGACAGCCAGCACAAGAACCGGAGCTTCCGCATGAGCATCATCAACAAGGCGGCCGCCATCGGCGGCGGTGTCATCGGCGCCGGCTGGGTGGCGCGGCTGCTCTTGAACGGCATCGACGTCTCCATTTTCGATCCCGATCCCGAAGCCTCGCGCAAGGTCTCGGAAGTGATGAAAGGCGCGCGCCGCGCCTACAGGCAGATGGTGCCCGGCGGCCTGCCCAAGGAGGGCAAGCTCACCTTCGCCAAGACCATCGCCGAAGCGGTGGCCGACGCCGATTTCATCCAGGAAAGCGTGCCGGAACGGCTCGACCTCAAGCACCGCGTGCTGGCCGAGATCGACGCGCATGCGCCGGCCAATGCCATTGTCGGCTCGTCCACATCAGGCATCAAGCCGACCGACATGCAGGTGGCGATGAAGAAGCATCCGGAGCGGTTGGTCGTCGGCCATCCGTTCAACCCGGTCTACCTGCTGCCGCTGGTCGAGATCGTCGGCGGCGACCAGACCTTCCCCGAGGCGATCGAGGTCGCCAAGGAAATCTACGCCTCGATAGGCATGAAGCCGGTCGTGATCCGCAAGGAAATCGAGGCTTTCGTCGGCGACCGCCTGCTCGAAGCCGCCTGGCGCGAGGCGCTGTGGCTGATCAAGGACGGCATCTGCACGGTCGAGGAACTCGACGACATCATGCGCTACGGCTTCGGCCTGCGCTGGGCGCAGATGGGCATGTTCCAGGTCTACCGGGTCGCCGGCGGCGAAGCCGGCATGCGCCACTTCATGGCGCAGTTCGGGCCCTGCCTGAAATGGCCGTGGACCAAGCTGATGGACGTGCCCGAGTTCAACGACGAGCTGGTCGACCTGATCGCCACCCAGTCGGACGACCAGGCGCGTGGCCTGTCGATCCGCGAACTGGAAAAGATCCGCGACGACAATCTGGTCGCCATCATGGATGCGCTGTCGAAGCAGAACAAGGGCAAGGGCTGGGGCGCCGGTGCACTGCACAAGGATTACACCAAACAGCTCGCCAAGCTGGCGGCGAAGAAGCCCGTGGCTTCAAAGGCGGCGGAAAATGCCAAGGCCGCCAAGCCGGTGAAGAAAGCCGAAAAGCCGAAGAAAAAGAAGAAGGGCTGAGACCATGGATTTCGGTCTTTCGGAAGAGCAAAAGCTCATTGTCGAGACGACGCGCGCCTTCGTCGAGAACGAGCTTTATCCGCATGAGCGCGAGGTCGAGCGCACCGGCGTGTTGCGCCGCGAGCTGATCGAGGAGCTCAAGGCCAAGGCGATCGAGGCCGGGCTCTATGCAGCCAACATGCCGGCCGATGTCGGCGGTGCGGGTCTCGATACGGTGACCTGGCTGCTCTACGAAAAGGAGCTCGGCCGGGCCAATTACGCGCTGCACTGGACCTGCGTGGCGCGCCCCTCCAACATCCTGCTCGCCGGCACGCCGGAGCAGCGCGAAAAGTATCTTTTCCCCTGCATCCGTGGCGAGAAATGGGATTGTCTCGCCATGACCGAGCCCGGCGCCGGCTCCGACCTGCGCGGCATGAAGGCATCAGCCGTGCAGGACGGCGACGACTGGGTGCTGAACGGCACCAAGCATTTTATCTCCCATGCCGATCTCGCCGACTTCGCCATCGTCTTCATGGCCTCGGGCGAGGAAGAAACCGCGCGTGGCAAGCGCAAGAAGATCACCGCCTTTTTCGTCGACAAGGGCACCAAGGGTTTCACCGTGCGCGACGGCTATCGCAACGTCTCGCATCGCGGCTATACCAACGCCATCCTCGAATTCGACGATTGCCGGCTGCCGGCATCCCAGGTCCTGGGCGAGGTGCACAAGGGCTTCGACGTCGCCAATTCATGGCTCGGCGCCACGCGCCTGCAGGTCGGGGCCACCTGTCTCGGCCGTGCCGAGCGGGCGCTGGGCCATGCCATCGAGTACGCAGCGCAGCGCCAGCAGTTCGGCCAGCAGATCGGCAAGTTCCAGGGCGTGTCGTTCAAGCTCGCCGACATGGCGACGGAACTCAAGGCCGCCGACCTGATGGTCTTCGAAGCTGGCTGGAAGTACGATCAGGGCACCGTCACCGACCAGGACATGGCCATGGCCAAGCTGAAGGCCACCGAAATGCTCGCCTTTGTCGCCGACGAGGCGATCCAGATCCATGGCGGCATGGGGCTGATGGACGACCTGCCACTGGAGCGCATCTGGCGCGACGCCCGGGTCGAGCGTATCTGGGAAGGCACGTCGGAGATTCAGCGACATATTATTTCGCGGGCGCTGCTGCGTCCGTTCGGCGCTTAGAGCATGATCGCCAAAGCCGAAATTCGGTTTTGTCGGGCAAACGCGATTGTTTGTCCTGAGATCGCGCGCAAAACGAAAAGATGACCATGCATAAACTCGAACGTCTCCTGCGCCCGAAATCGATCGCCGTGTTCGGTGGCGTGCAAGCCGCCGCCGTCGTGGCCCAATCGATCAAGATGGGTTTTGCCGGCGAGATCTGGCCGGTGCATCCGACCAAGGACGAGGTCGCCGGCCGCAAGGCCTACCGGTCCGTCGCGGACCTGCCGGGTGCGCCTGACGCGGCCTTTGTCGGCGTCAACCGGCATTTGACCATCGAGGTGATCAAGGCGCTGGCCGAACGCGGCGCCGGCGGCGCCGTCTGTTTTGCCGCCGGATTTCTCGAAACCGAGGCCTATGACGACGACGGCGAAAGGCTGCAGGCCGAACTGGTCGCGGCCGCCGGCCAGATGCCGATCATCGGGCCGAACTGCTACGGCCTGATCAACTATGCCGACGGCGCGCTTTTGTGGCCCGACCAGCATGGCGGCATCAGGCTGGACGAGGGCGGCAAGGGCGTCGCCATCATCACCCAGTCCTCCAACATCGCCATCAACATGACGATGCAGAAGCGCGGCCTGCCGATCGCCTTCCTGATGACCGCCGGCAACCAGGCGCAGACCGGACTGTCGGAAATGGCGCTCGGCCTGATCGAGGACGAGCGCGTCACCTCGCTCGGCCTGCATATCGAGGCCTTCGACTCGGTAGCCGGCTTCGAGCGCCTGGCGGCGCGGGCGCGGGAACTCAGGAAACCGATCATCGCAATGAAGGTCGGCCGCTCCGAACAGGCACGGCAGGCCACCGTCTCGCACACCGCCTCGCTCGCCGGCTCGGACGCTGCCTCCGGCGCCTTCCTCAGGCGGCTCGGCATTGCACGGGTCGATTCCATCCCCAGCTTCATCGAGGCGCTGAAGCTGCTGCACATCACCGGGCCGTTGCCCGGCTATACCTTGTCGTCGATGAGCTGCTCGGGCGGCGAGGCGTCGGTCATGGCCGACAGCGCCGAGGGTCGCTGGGTCAACTTCCCGGTGCTGACGGAAACCCATCGCGCCCACGTCAAATCGACGCTCGGGCCGCTGGTCGCGGTGGCCAATCCCCTGGACTACCACACCTTCATCTGGAACAACGAGCCGGCGATGACGGCCACCTTCACCGCCATGGTGTCAGGCGGCTTCGATCTCAACATGCTGGTGCTCGACTTTCCGCGCCCCGACCGCTGCTCGGTGACCGACTGGTGGGCGACGTTGCGCGCCTTCGAATCGGCACTGAAGACCAACAAGGCGCATGGCGCCATCGTCTCGTCGCTGCCCGAGAACCTGCCCGAGGAATACACAGCCGAGCTGATGGCGCGCGGCATGGTGCCTTTGTTCGGCATTTCGGAAGCGATGGACGCCGCGCAGGCCGCCGCCTTCATCGGCTGGGCCTGGCGCGAGCCGCAGGCGCAGTCGGTCGATACGTCCGCTTCTGGAGCCGCCGGTGGCGACCACGTCACGCCCGACGAGGCGCAAGCCAAGGCGCGGTTGATCAAGGCCGGGCTGCCCGTGCCCAGGGGCGAGCGCGCCGGCAATGCGGTCGAGGCGGTGATCTCCTCGATGGCGCTCGGCTTCCCCGTCGCCCTGAAAGCGCTCGGCGTCACCCACAAATCCGAGGTCGGCGCCGTCAGGCTCAACCTCAAGGACGCCGAATCGGTGAGCACCGCGGCGCACGATCTTCTGCCGCTCGGCACCGGGCTCTATGTCGAGCGCATGGTGCGCGACGGCGTCGCCGAACTGATCGTCGGCTTCACACGCGACCCGATGTTCGGCGCTGTCATGACACTAGGCACCGGCGGCGTGCTGGTCGAACTGCTGCGCGACAGCGTCACGTTGATGCTGCCGGCGACCCGCGACGACATCGAGGCGGCGCTACGCGGGCTGAAACTGTTCCCGCTGCTCGAAGGCTATCGCGGCCGGCCGAAAGCCGACGTCGCCGCCGCCATCGACGCGATCGCTGGCATTGCCGGTTTCGTGCAGCAGAATGCCGGCGAGATCGAGGAACTCGACATCAATCCGCTGATCGTCTGCTCGGAAGGCAAGGGCGCCTGGATCGCCGACGCCTTGCTGGTGCTTGGAGAAAACAAGAATGTCTGACGTCATTTCGACCCGCCGCGAGGGCTCGATCCTCGAGGTCACGCTCGACCGGCCCAAGGCCAATGCGATCGACCTGAAAACCTCACGGCTGATGGGCGAGACCTTCAAGGCGTTCCGCGACGATCCGAACCTGCGCGTCGCCATCGTCAAGACAGCCGGCGACAAGTTCTTCAGCGCCGGCTGGGACCTCAAGGCCGCCGCCTCCGGCGACGCGGTCGATGGCGACTATGGCGTCGGCGGCTTTGCCGGCCTGCAGGAATTGCGCGACCTGAACAAGCCGGTGATCGCCTGCGTCAATGGCATGGCGGTGGGCGGCGGCTTCGAGCTGGCGCTGTCCTGCGATCTCATCTACGCCTCGGACCATTCCTCCTTCGCACTGCCCGAAATCCGCGCCGGCACGCTGGCCGACGCCGCGACGATCAAGCTGCCGAAGCGCATCCCCTACCATGTCGCCATGGACCTTTTGCTCACCGGCCGCTGGATGGATGTCGCCGAGGCGCATCGCTGGGGCCTTGTCAACGAGGTGCTGCCCAAGGAAAAGCTCGAGGACCGCGTCTGGGAGATCGCCCGCCTGCTCGCCAGCGGCCCGCCGCTGGTCTTCGCCGCGATCAAGGAGACGGCCCGGGTGGCAGAATCGCTGACCTTCCAGGATGCGATGAACAAGGTGACGCGCCGGCAATTGGCGACCGTCGATGCGCTCTATGGGTCGGAGGACGGTATGGAGGGGTTCCGTGCTTTCGCGGAAAAGCGCGAGCCGGTGTGGAAGGGGAAGTGACACTGGAGATGACGGCGCCAATCGACCCAGCACCGGTGACCGACTACAGAACCCTCATCGACGCCGAGACCTGGGCCTTCATCGAGCGGACCAATTCCTATTATCCGCCCGACACGATCGACCACACGATCACCCAGCAGCGCGAGATTTATGACCGGATGTGCCGCGAGTTCTTTGCCGGCTATCCGCAAGGCGTGACGGCCGAAACCACGGCCATTGCCGCGCCCGCGCACGATATCCCGATCCGCATCTACCGTAACGCAAGGCCGGACGATGCGGCGATGGTGGTCTACATTCATGGCGGTGGTTTCATCCTCGGCGGTCTGGATAGCCATGACGATGTCTGCGCCGAGCTTTGCGGCCGCACCGGCCACGAAGTGGTCTCGGTCGATTACCGGCTGGCGCCGGAGCATTTGCATCCGGCCGCTTTCGACGATGCGATGAGCGCCTTCGAATGGGCCGCAGGGACCTACAACCGCCCGGTCGTGCTGTGCGGCGACAGCGCCGGCGGCAATCTTTGCGCCGCCGTCGCGCACGCGACGCGCGGCCATGCGAAGAAACCCATCGGCCAGGTGCTGATCTATCCCGGCCTCGGCGGCGATCGCTCGCGCGGCTCCTATGTGACGCACGCCGAAGCGCCTATGCTGACGGTGCGCGACCTCGAATTCTACAAGCATATCCGCACCGGCGGCACCGACCAGACCGGCGACATCACGCTGTCGCCGCTGGCCGACGCCGATTTCGCCAATTTGCCGCCGACCGTGCTGATCACCGCCGAGTGCGACCCGCTGTCATCCGATGGCGAGGCTTATCGCGACCGCATCGTCGCGGCAGGCGGGCGCGCCACCTGGTTCGAGGAGCCCGGCCTGGTGCACGGCTATCTCAGGGCCCGACACACGGTCGGCCGCGCCCGCGCGAGCTTCACCCGCATCGTCGACGCGGTGGCGACGCTCGCAAAGGGCGGCTGGACCTGGTAGGGCCGGGGGCTGTCCCCGCTCAGGAGGCCTTGGCCAGGAAACTCTGATAGTCCGATTTCGCCTGCAGGAGGCGCAGCACGTTCTCGCGCGATCCCCGCACATGCGCGCGCGCCAGGGCGCCGGCCTTGACGGCGTCGCCTGCGCAAATCGCCTCGACGATCTCGGCATGCTCGTCGCGGGCGATCTTCCATTCATCGAGCCACAAGAGTTCGGTCCAGACATAATGCTGGCACTTGTCGAGGATGCCGCACAGCATGCCGTGCAGCATGACATTGCCGCTGATCTCGGCAATGACACGGTGCAGGTCGATGCCAACCTCCAGTTCCTGGAATTTTTCGCGCGTGGTGCGATCCGGGATGGCTGCCAGCCGCTCGCATTCGGCCAGCATGGCGCGCAGCCGCGCCTTGTCCTTTTCCGTCGCGGCGGCCGCCGCCAATTCCGTCGCGTGGCCGTCGAGCAGTTCGCGGATGTCGAAGGCCTCGCGGAACATGTTGATGTCGAACTCGGTGACGGCATAGCCCTGGCGCGGCCGGCCGGTGACCAGCCCGTCGCGCTCAAGCCGGTTGAAGGCTTCGCGCACCGGCGTGCGGCTGACATTGAGTTTCGCCGCGATGTCGCTTTCGGTGACGCGCGAGCCCGGCGGAATCTGGCCGGTCACGATCATCGCCTTGAGCGCGGAATAGACCGAGTCGCGCAGCGTGTTTTTGGTTTCCTTGGCCAAGTTCCGTTTCCAGTTCTGCGGCCGCTCTGGCCGGACATTGCCTCGTTTGTAGTCGCAGTCGGCGCAATTTGCCACGCCTTGCGGCCCCGTCCCATCGCGTCGAACTGATCGTGTGGTCGCAGTTGACAACACCGATCTCTCGGCTACATTCGAAATTGTATACAAAATCGCATGCCAAATCAAAAACAAATGGGAACACCGGTCGGAGAACCGAAATGAACAGGATCACCAGCTTTAGAGTTTTCGCGATGGCCGGCCTCATTGCCTCCACGGCAGTGCCCGCCATCGCCGCCGACACGATTACCGTCGCCTCATGGGGCGGCACCTATCAGGAGGCGCAGACCAAGGCGTTCTTCAAGCCGACCGCCGATGCGCTCGGCATCACCATCAAGGAAGACACCACCAACGGCCTCGACGATGTGCGGCTGCAGGTGACCGGCAATGCCGTCAAATGGGACATCACCGAACTTGGCGCCGACGAATGCGCGCGCGGCTCGAAGGAAGGGCTGTTCGAAAAGCTCGACTACGGCATCATCGACAAGAGTGGCATCAACCCGAAGCTGGTGCATGACGACTGGGTCGGTATTTCCTACACCTCCGTTGTGCTGATCTACCGGACCGACGTCTTCGGCGACAAGGGTCCGAAGACCTGGGCCGACTTCTGGAACGTGGAAAAATTCCCGGGACGGCGCGCGCTGTCGAGCAGCCAGGCGACGGAAACGCTCAGCGTCGCCGCGCTCGCTTCGGGCCTGCCGATCGACAAGGTCTACCCCGTCGACATCGACGGCGCGCTGAAGTCGGTCGACAAGATCCGTGGCCATGTCGACGCCTGGTGGACCTCCGGCGCCCAGGCCATGCAGCTGGTCAAGGACGGCGAGGTCGACATGGCGAGCATCTGGAATGGCCGCGCCGGCACGTTGAAGAAGGAAGGCGCGCCGGTCAGCTTCTCCTTCGACCAGGGCGTGCTCACCGCCGACTGCATGGTCATTCCAAAGGGCGCCAAGAACAAGGAAGCGGCGATGAAGGCACTGGCGATGTTCGTCAGCCCGCAGTTGCAGGCCAATCTGCCGCTCTATGTCGACAATGGGCCGGTAAACGAAAAGGCCTTCGAGACCGGCAAGATCCCGCCGGAGCGGATCAAGGACATCAACTCGGCGCCCGAAAACGTCAAGAAGCAGGTGCTGCAGGATGCCGAGTTCTGGCGCGACAACCTCGTCGAGGCGACGGAAAAGTTCAACAATCTGATCCAGCAATAGGCCGGAATCCCTGGGGCGGCGCTAGCGCCGCCCTATTCCTTCAGCCTTCTGCCCAGGAGAGAAAAACTTGTCCATTGCACCATCCGCGCTGCCGATCAGCATGCGCCGGATCGAAAAGAGATTTGGCAGCGTGCCGGTGCTGCGCAACCTGAACCTCGATGTCGAGGCCGGCGAGTTCCTGACCTTGCTCGGCCCCTCCGGCTCGGGAAAGACGACGCTGCTGATGATCCTGGCCGGTTTCGTCAGGGCCAATGGCGGGAGCATCAAGGTCGGCGGCGACGAGATCATCACCACGCCGCCGCACAGGCGCAATATCGGCATGGTGTTCCAGAACTATGCGCTGTTTCCGCATATGAACGTCTTCCACAACATCGCCTTCCCCCTGAAACAGCGCGGCGTCGCGGCCGCCGAGACGGCGCAGCGGGTGGAGAAGGCGCTGGAGCTGGTAAAATTGCAGGGGCTGGGCGAGCGCCGCGTCGACCAGCTTTCCGGCGGCCAGCGCCAGCGCGTGGCGCTGGCGCGCGCCATCGTCTTCGAGCCGCGCATCGTCTTGATGGATGAACCCTTGTCGGCGCTCGATAAGGGCCTGCGCGAGCACATGCAGATCGAGCTGCGCGCGCTTCATCGCCGTCTTGGCATGACCACGGTCTATGTCACGCACGACCAGCGCGAAGCCATCACCATGTCTGACCGCATCGCCGTCATGAATGGCGGCCGCATCGAACAGCTCGACCGGCCCGAAACCCTCTACGCGTCGCCGAAGACGCAATTCGTCGCCGGCTTCATCGGCGAATCGAATTTCGTGCCGGTGGAAAGCCGCAACGGTTCGGTCTGGTATGAAGACAGGAAGATCCGCACCACCGCACCTTCGCCCGCGCCCGGCCGATATCTGATGGTGGTGCGGCCGGAAAAGCTGCGGCTGGTGGCGAATGCCGAACTGGCCGACGGCATCAATGTGCTCGACGCGACGGTCAGCGACATCATCTACCAGGGCGACAGCTTCGTCTGCTATGCCAGCCTGCGCGACGGCCGCCAGCTGACGCTGCGCGACTATTGCCGCAGCGATGTGCTGGCAAGGCTGCCCGCGCCCGGCCAGCCGATCATGCTCGGCCTCGACGCGCAGGACACGATCCTGGTGGCGGCCGAGGGATGAGCGCGCAATCCGCCCTCCTGAAAGAGAGCCCCGGGCCGGCGGGCCAGGATTTCAACGCCAAGGCGCTGCGCGCCGATGCGCGACGCGAGCAGCTCAGGCTGCTGGCGCTGTTGGCGCCAAGCCTGTTCCTCGTCGGCGCCATCATCATCGTGCCCATCGGCTGGCTGTTCTGGCTGTCGCTGTTCGACGAGTCCGGGGCCTTGAGCGCCGCCAACTATGCGCGTTTCTTCGAGCAGGCCTCCTACATCAAGACCTTCATCACCACCTTCAAGGTCGCGTTCATTGTCACCGGCGCCTGCGTCCTGCTTGGCTATCCCCTGGCCTACATGCTGTCGCAACTGCCGCGCCGCGCGGCGTCGATCTGCCTGATCTTCGTCATCCTGCCGTTCTGGACCTCGGTCCTGGTGCGCACCTATGCCTGGCTGGTGATCCTGCAACGCAAGGGCCTGATAAACAGCTGGTTGATCGACCTCGGCGTGATCAGCCAGCCGCTGTCGCTCGCCAACAATCTTTCCGGCGTCGTCATCGGCATGACGCACATCCTTTTGCCGTTCCTGGTGTTGCCGCTCTATGCCTCGATGAAGACCATCGACACCGACTGCCTGCGCGCCGGCATGAACCTCGGCGCCAGTCCGGCCGCTACGTTCCGGCAGATCTTCTTTCCGCTGTCGCTGCCCGGCCTCGCCTCGGGCGTGGTCATCGTCTTCGTGCTCTGCCTCGGCTTCTTCGTCACGCCGGCGCTGATGGGCGGCGGCAAGGTGGTGATGTGGGCGATGCGCATGGAACAGACCACCAGCCTCTATTCCAACTGGGGCGCCGGCGCGGCACTCGGCGTGGTGCTGCTGGTCGTGACGCTGGCCTTGCTCGGCCTGTTCCAATGGCTGCTCGGCGCACGCACCACCGGCGTTTGGAGTTCGCGATGAGTGGAGATATCGGCCTGCCGATCTCGCACCGGCAACGCCTGTGGCTTTACGCACTCGGCGGCCTCGTGCTTTTGTTCCTGATCGCGCCTTCGGTCATCATCGTCATCATGTCATTCTCGGATTCGACGCTGCTGCAGTTCCCGCCACAGCAATGGTCGCTGCGCTGGTACCAGAGCTATTTCCAGTCGCTGGAATGGCGAGATGCAACCATCGTCTCGGTCAAGGTGGCTGTCATGACGGTGCTGGTGGCGACGCCGCTCGGCACCGCCGCCGCCTATGCGATCAACCGGGGTACGCTTCGCTTCAACGGCACCATCAATGCGCTGCTGACGGCATCGTTGATCATCCCGGTGATCCTGATCGGCATCGGCACCTTTTTCCTCTATGCGCGCATCGGGCTCAACAACACGCTGACCGGCCTGGTCATCGCGCATACGGTGCAGGCGCTGCCGCTGGTGGTGCTGACCGTGCTGTCGGGCCTGCGTTCCTACGACATGAACCAGGAGCGCGTCGCGCGAAGCCTCGGCGCCGGGCGCATCGCCGCCTTCTGGCAGGTAACGATGCCGCAGATCCGCTTCTCGATCGTCTCCGGCGCGCTGTTTGCCTTCATCACCTCCTTCGACGAGGTGGTGGTTTCGCTGTTCATATCGGGAGGCGAGACCACGACGCTGACACGCCGCATGTTCAATGCGCTGCGCGACCAGATCGACCCGACCATCGCCGCCATCTCGACCTGCCTGATCGTGCTGTCGGTCCTGCTTTTGTCCGTCGCGCAGATCTTCGGACGGCGGCGTTGATATCACCAAACCAATTCGCAGACCTGACCCTAGGGATATCCAGACCAAAATGCGTGATTTCCAGTTTCCCGGCCGCTCGCCGGTTCGTGCCACCGAAGCGATTGCCGCGACATCGCATCCGCTCTCGACACTTGCGGCCATCGAGATGCTGCGCGCCGGCGGCAATGCCATGGATGCCGCCATCTGCGCCGCCGCCGTGCAGGGCGTGGTCGAGCCGCAATCGACCGGCATAGGCGGCGATTGCTTTGTCCTCTACTGCCCCAAGGGACAAAACGAGGTGCTGGCTTTCAACGGTTCCGGCCGAGCGCCGGCAGCCGCGGCCGTCGACTGGTATCTGGAAAAGGGTTTCGATAGCATCCCGCTCCAAGGGCCGCATCCCGTCACCGTGCCGGGCGCCATCGACGCCTGGTGCCGGCTGCTCGAGGATCATGGCAGCAAGAACCTGGCCGAGGTGCTGGCGCCGGCGATCCACTATGCCGAGAACGGTTATGTCGTGCACGACCGCGTCGCCTTCGACTGGGCGGAACCCGAAACCGATCTTTCCGCCGACGAGCATGCCGCCCGCATCTTCCTGCCGGGCGGCAAGGCGCCGAAAGCAGGCGACGTGCACCGGCAGCCTGAACTCGCCGCCACCTTGCGCATCATCGCCAAACAGGGCCGCGCCGGGTTCTATGAAGGCACTGTCGCCGACGACATGGTGCGCCGGCTCAAGGAATTGGGCGGGCTGCATTCGCATGAGGATTTCGCCGCGACAAGGGGCGACTATGTGGCGCCGGTGAGCGTCAGCTATGGCGGCCACGAGATCCACCAGATGCCGCCGAACAACCAAGGGCTGACGGCGCTTTTGATGCTGAACGTGCTGTCGGGCTTCAAGCTTGGCGGGCTCGATCCCAACGGCGCCGAGCGCCTGCACCTGGAGATCGAGGCCGGACGCCTGGCCTATCGCGACCGCGACCGTTTCGTCGGCGACCAGGACCATGTCCCGGTACCGGTGCAACAGCTCCTGTCGGCCGCCTATGCCGACCAGCTGCGCGCCGAGATCGACCGCGAGCGCGCCATGACGCATTTGCCTGATATGCAGCTGCCCGGCAGCGACACGGTCTACATCTCGATCGTCGACCGCGACCGCAACGCGGTCTCCTTCATCAACTCGACCTATTATTCCTTCGGCAGCGGCGTTGTCGGCCCGAAGAGCGGCGTGGTGCTGCAGAACCGCGGCTCGAGCTTCCGGCTGGACGCGGCGCACCCCAACGCCATCGCGCCCGGCAAGCGGCCGATGCACACGATCATGCCCGGCATGGCGACGAGGAATGGCCGCGTGGTGATGCCGTTCGGCGTCATGGGCGGCGGCTACCAGCCGTTCGGCCATGTTCATCTGCTCACCAATATGATCGACTTCGGCATGGACCCGCAGCAGGCGCTGGACGCGCCACGGGTGTTCTTCAATGACGGCATGGTGGAGGCGGAGCGCAACGTGCCCACCGAGGCGATCGAAGGTCTGCGCCGGCGCGGCCACGCCATCACCGAGCCGCACCATCCGCTCGGCGGCGGCCAGGCGGTGCTGATCGACTGGGAAAAGGGAACGCTGACCGGCGCGTCGGACCCGCGCAAGGACGGGATGGCGCTGGGGTATTGAGGGATGGCGCGGTGGCGATTGGTTCTGGGACGTTGGCGCTGCCCCTCATCCGCCTGCCGGCACCTTCTCCCCGTAAACGGGGAGAAGAGAGTTAGTCACCGACGTCGCGGCCAGCTTCTTTCGCCCCCTTTACGGGGAGAAATGCCCGGCAGGGCAATGAGGGGCAGCGCGGACGTAGAAAATTTGCCCCGCTGGACTTTCACAAGCTTTGAAACATAGTCGGTGGCCATGACCCAAAACCGCACAGACCTCTCCCGCCGTCTCGTCGCCGGCGCCGATGATGCCCCCGCCATCCTGGCGCCGGACAGACCCACGCTGACCCATGGCGGCTTGCGCGCGCTGATCGCGACGACCGCCACTCAGCTCCACGCGCTCGGCATCGGCCGGGGCGACCGGGTGGCGATCGTGCTGCCGAACGGGCCGGAGATGGCGACGGCCTTCATCGCGGTGGCGGCCACAGCCTCGACGGCACCGCTCAACCCCGCCTACCGGGCCGACGAACTCGATTTCTATCTGACCGATATCGGCGCCAAGGCGATCCTCGTCGCGGAGGCCGAGGCCGGTCCGGCCGTGACGGTGGCCGAGCGCCTCGGCATCGGCGTGCTGCGGCTCATCGTGCCGCCTGATGCGACGGCCGGCAGCTTCACCATCGAGGGGGCGGTGGTCGGCTCGCTGGCGGCGCCCGCCATGGCTGGGGACGACGATATCGCGCTGTTGCTGCACACGTCGGGCACGACGTCGCGGCCCAAGCTGGTGCCGCTCAGCCATGCCAATGTCGCGGCCTCCGCCCGCCATATCGGCGCGACGCTCGGCCTGACGGCCAGTGATCGCTGTCTCAACATCATGCCGCTGTTCCACATCCATGGGTTGATCGCGGCGGTGCTGTCGTCGCTTGCATCGGGCGGCAGCATTTATTGCACGCCGGGCTTCAACGCGCTGCGCTTCTTCCAGTGGCTGGGCGACGCGAAACCAAGCTGGTACACGGCGGTGCCGACCATGCATCAGGCGATCCTGCCGCGCGCGGCGCGCAATGAAGACGTGCTGGCGGCGGCTAGGCTGCGCTTCATCCGCTCGTCTTCGGCGTCGCTGCCGGCGCAGGTGATGGCCGAACTCGAAACGACCTTCGGCTGCCCGGTCATCGAATCCTATGGGATGACCGAGGCCGCGCACCAGATGGCCTCGAACCGGCTGCCGCCGGGCCTGCGCAAGCCGGGCAGTGTCGGCGCATCGGCCGGGCCGGAGGTGGCTGTGATGGCACCGGACGGCCGGCTGCTCGAACCGGGCGAGACGGGCGAGATCGTCATTCGCGGACCCAATGTGACGTCAGGCTACGAGAAGAACCCGGACGCCAACGCCACGGCCTTCGCGCATGGCTGGTTCCACACCGGCGACCAGGGCGTGCTCGACGAGGACGGATATCTCAGGGTCACCGGGCGGTTGAAGGAGATCATCAACCGCGGCGGCGAAAAAATCTCGCCGCTCGAGGTCGACGATGTGCTGATGGACCATCCGGCTGTGGCGCAAGTGGTCACCTTCGCCATGCCGCATGACAAGCTTGGCGAGGAGGTGGCGGCGGCGGTGGTGCTGCGCGAAGGCATGAGTGCCACCGAGAGCGATATCCGCGCCCACGCCGCGACGCGGCTCGCCGATTTCAAGGTGCCGCGCAAGGTGCTGATCCTGGACGAGATCCCGAAGGGCGCGACCGGCAAGCTGCAGCGCATCGGGCTCGCCGCCAAGCTCGGGCTCTAATGCATGTCGCTTGGAAGTGTCCCAGATAACGACACGCATGGAATCAAAGGCTCACTAGGATGAAGATCACCATTTTCGGCGCTGGCGCCATCGGCGGTTATCTCGCCGCCAAGCTGGCGATCGCCGGTCGCACCGATCTGTCGATCGTCGCCCGCGGCGCCCATCTCGAAGCGATCAAGGAACATGGCCTGCGCCTGATCGAGGACGGGCAGGAAACGACCGCCCCGGTCAGCGCCGCCGCCAAGGCGGAAGAGCTTGGCGCGCAGGACTATGTCGTGCTGGCGCTGAAGGCGCATTCCGTGGCGCCGGCGCTCGACCAGATCGCACCGCTGCTTGGGGACCACACATCCGTCGTCACCATGCAGAACGGCGTTCCCTGGTGGTATTTCTACAAGGCCGGCGACGCGCTCGAAGGCACCAGGCTGCATCAGGTCGACCCCGGCGGCACGGTCTGGGACCGGCTCGGCCCGCGGCGCGTCATCGGCTCAGTCGTCTATCCCGCCGTCGAAGTCGATGCGCCAGGCCTGATCCGCCATGTCGAAGGCAGGCGCTTCTCGCTCGGCGAGCCCTCCGGCGAGAAGAGCGAGCGGGTGACGCTGCTCGCCGGCGAGATGGTCAAGGCCGGCCTGCAGGCGCCGGTGCGCGACGACATCAGAAGCGAAATCTGGGTAAAACTGTGGGGCAACCTCTCCTTCAACCCGATCTCGGCGCTGACCGGCTCGACGCTGGCCGCCATCGTCGCCGACCAAGGCACCCGCGCGCTCGCCCGCGCCATGATGCTGGAAGCGCAGGCGATCGGCGAAAGCCTCGGCGTCCGCTTCCCCATCGACGTCGACCGCCGCATCAAGGGCGCCGGCGATGTCGGCGAACACAAGACCTCGATGCTGCAAGACCTGGAACGAGGCCGCCCAATGGAAATCGACGCGCTGGTGGGCGCGGTGCAAGAGCTTGGGCGGCTGACGGGCAAGCCGACGCCGGCTATCGATGGGGTGCTGGCGCTGGTGAGGCGGCTGGCGGTGGAGCGGGGGTGTTATGGGGGATAGAGGCGCGAACACGCCGAACAGCTGTCGCAACGCCACGCAACCGAGGCGATGCTGGATTGCCGGGAGATCGAGATCGACAAGTTCGATGTAAGGCTGAACGCGGCCTACAACACGCTGATGCAGCGCGAACATGGCGCCGAACGCACGCTGCAGCGCGAACAGCGCGCCTGGCTGAAGCACCATCTGCGGGAGGCGCACCGTCTTGCCGCCGATCCAAACAACGGATCGGCCGCCTTCCTCGACTCTCAGGGGTCTGAACTCGATGATTTGAGCGCACGCACGGCCGAACTCGAAAAGCGCGTCCAGAAAAACGGATAGTCGTCCAACCGAGTGCCGAAACGATCAGCCCTTGCCTACGCGATTGAAAAGCCGCGCGTAAACCTCCCCCACAATCCCGCGCCGGAACACCAGCACGCAGACCATGAAGATCAGCCCGGTGGCGATCGTCACCGGGAAACCTGACGTGGCCAGCGTGTTTTCCAGGCCGACGACGAGGCTGGCGCCTATGATCGGGCCGACCATGGTGCCGATGCCGCCGAGAAGCGTCATCAGGATCACCTCGCCCGACATCTGCCAGGTGACGTCGGTGAGGGTGGCGAACTGGAAGACGATCGCCTTGAGCGAGCCTGCGAGCCCGGCCAACGCCGCCGACATGACGAAGGCGCCGAGTTTGTAGCTGGCTACGGAATAGCCCAGCGAAATGGCGCGGTTCTCGTTTTCGCGGATCGAGCGCAGGATCATGCCGAAGGGCGAATTGACGATGCGCCAGATGGCGAAGACGCCGAGGAGGACCACGGCAAGCACGAAATAATACATGTTCATCGAGACGTTCAGGTCGAGGACGCCGAAGAGCATGCCGCGCGGCACGCCCTGGATGCCGTCCTCGCCTTGCGTGAACGGCGCCTGGACGCAAAAGAAGAAGAACATCTGCGACAGCGCCAGCGTGATCATGGCGAAATAGATGCCTTGCCGGCGAATGGCGAAGAAGCCCATGACGAGGCCGAGCAGTGCCGCGCCCGCCATGCCGAGCAGGATGGCGGCTTCGGGCGGCCAGCCCCAGACCTTGACGGCGTGCGCGGTGAAATAGGCGGCGCCGCCGAAGAAGGTGGCGTGGCCGAAGGACAGCAGCCCGGTGTAGCCGAGCAGGAGATTGAAGGCGCAGGCAAACAGCGCGAAGCACAGCATCTTCATCAGGAAGATCGGGTAGACGAAGAAGGGGGCTGCCAGCAGCGCCAGTATGCCGAGCGCAACAATCGTCCATTCGAGCCATGCCGAGGGTTTGGCCGATGTCTCGCGAAGTGTGAGGTCAGCCATGTCGGATGTGCCTTCCGCCATGTCAGGCATCCCTTCCGAACAGGCCGGCCGGCCGGACCAGGAGCACGATCGCCATGATGACGAAGACGACGAGGTTGGAGGCCTCGGGGTAGAAGACCTTGGTCAGGCCTTCGGCGAGGCCGAGCATGTAGCCGGTGACGATGGCGCCGAGGATCGAACCCATGCCGCCGACCACGACCACCGCGAAGACGACGATGATGAGGTCCGACCCCATCAACGGGCTGACCTGGTAGACGGGTGCCGCCAGTATGCCGGCCAGCCCGGCAAGGGCGGAGCCGAGGCCATAGGTGAGGGTCAAAAGCAACGGCACGTTGACGCCGAAGGCCTGGACGAGGCGGGGATTCTCGGTTGCGGCGCGCAGGTAGGAGCCGAGCCTGGTCTTCTCGATCAGCGCCCAGGTTCCGAAGCAGACGATCGCCGAGGCGACGACGACCCAGCCGCGATAATTGGGCAGGAACATGAAGCCAAGATTGGTGCCGCCGGCAAGCAGCGGCGGCACGGCGTAGGGGTTTCCCGACACGCCGTAATAGTAGCGGAAGATGCCTTCGAGCACGAGCGCGAGGCCGAAGGTGAAGAGCAGGCCGTAGAGCGGATCAGTGTCGTAGAGCCTGGACAGCGCCAGGCGTTCGACGACGACGCCGAACAGGCCGACGATCAGCGGCGCCAGGATCAGCGCCGGCCAATAGCCGATGCCGAGATAAGTGAGCAGCAGATAGCCTGTGAAAGCGCCCAGCATGTATTGGGCGCCATGGGCGAAATTGATGACGCGCAGCAGGCCGAAGATCACGGCCAGGCCGAGGCTCAGCATGGCGTAGAAGGAGCCGTTGATCAGCCCGACCAGCAACTGGCCGAGCAATGCCTGGACGGGGATGCCGAAGATCATCGTCATGGCGCCATCATACACCCAGTATTTCGTGGAGCAGCGTCATGCGGTCCGCCAGTTCACCGGTGGGAAACCCGGCCACGACCTTGCCATGTTCCATCAAGTAGAAACGGTCGGCGACACGGCTGGCGAAGCGGAAATTCTGCTCGACCAGCAGGATGGTCATGCCGCGCTTCTTCAACGTCACCAAGAGCTCGCCGATGCGCTGCACGATGACAGGTGCGAGGCCCTCGGTCGGCTCGTCCAGGAGCAGCATCTTGACGCCGGTGCGCAGCATGCGCGCGATCGCCAGCATCTGCTGTTCGCCGCCCGACAGCCGCGTGCCGGGACTGTTGCGCCGTTCCTTCAGATTGGGAAAGAGATCGAAGATTTCCTCGACGCTCATACCGCCCTTGGCGACGACCGGTGGCAGCACCAGGTTCTCGTCGACGGTCAGGGTCGAGAAGATGCCGCGTTCCTCCGGCACGAAGCCGATGCCTTGATGGGCGGTGCGGTGCAGCGGCAGCCGCATCAAGTCGGCGCCATCGAAGATGACTTTCCCGGTTCGCCGGCGGATCAGGCCCATGATGGCGCGCAGCGTCGTCGTCTTGCCTACGCCGTTGCGGCCGAGCAGCGTCACCGTCTCGCCGGCAAACACATCCAGGTCGACGCCGTGCAGCGCATGGCCTTCGCCATACCAGGCGTTGAGGCCGCTGACCGCAAGCAGGGGCGAAGCGCTAGTCATCGGCGGTGCCCATATAGGCAACCTTGACGCGCTCGTCGCGGCTGACGGTAGCGTAGTCGCCGGCGGCAAGCACCTCGCCGCGCTGCATGACCGTTATCCAGTCGCAGAGATCGGCCACCACGGTCAGATTGTGCTCGACCATGAGGATGGCGCGGTCCTTGGCCACCGAACGGATGAGGGCGGAAACCGTGGCGACGTCCTCGTGCCCCATGCCGGCCATCGGCTCGTCGAGCAACAGCACTTTCGGATCCAGCGCCAGCGTCGTGGCGATCTCGAGCACGCGCTTGCGGCCGTAGGAGAGATCGCTGGCCAGCCTGTTCCTGGCATCGTCGAGACCGACGGAACGCAGCAGCTCCATGGCGCGCGGCGTCAACCGGTCGAGTGCGGCCAGCGAACGCCAGAACTGGACGCCGAGCCCGGCCGGGCGCTGCAACGCGACGCGCACATTGTCGAGCACGCTGAGATGCGGAAAGATCGCCGATATCTGGAACGAGCGCACCAGCCCCATCCGCGCCACCCTGGCCGGCGGCGTGCGGGTGATGTCCTGGCCGAGCAGCTCGATCCTGCCGCTGGTCGGCGCCAGGAATTTTGTCAGCAGGTTGAAGACGGTGGTCTTGCCGGCGCCGTTGGGTCCGATCAAGGCGTGGATGTTGCGATGGCGGACATCGAGGTCGACATTTTTGACGGCGACGAAGCCGGCAAAGTCACGCCGCAAGCCGCGGGCGGAAAGCACCACCCGCGGTTCTTTGTCGGTCAGGTCGGGCGGCGCCATGGCCGCGCCGGTCACTGGGCCGCCGTCGCGCAGCCGCTGTCCTTTTCGCTCAGGAAAGCCTCCTTGCCGGGAATGGTGGCGAGATACTTGTAGTAGTCCCAATCCTTGGTGCTCTCGCTCGGCGCCTTGACCTGGTAGAGATACATGTCGTGCACCATGTTGCCGTCGGCCTGCACCTTGCCGCCGGTGATGACGGCGTCGTCGACGGGCAGCGAATGGAGCTGCTTGGCGACCGCTTCGGTCTCGTCGGTGCCGGCCTTGTCGATCGCCTTCAAATATTGCGTCACAGCCGAATAGGTCGCGGCCTGGATCATGTTGGGCATGCGGTTGGTGCGCTTGAAGAAGCGCTGCCCGAATTCGCGGCTCTTGTCGTCGCGGTCCCAGTAGTAGCCCTCGGTCAGCACGACGCCTTGCGCGGCCTGCAGGCCGAGCCCATGCACCTCGGCCAGCGTGAACAGAAGCGCTGCCAGGCGCTGGCCGCCCTGGACGATGCCGAATTCGGCCGCCTGCTTGATGGAATTGGAGGTGTCGAGGCCGGCATTGGCCAGCCCAATGACCTTGGCGCCCGACGACTGTGCCTGCAGCAGGAAGGACGAATAGTCGGTCGATCCCAGGGGGTACCGCACTTCGCCCAGCACCTTGCCGCCATGGCTCTCGACGAACTTGGATGTCTGCTCCTTCAGCGAATAGCCGAAGGCATAATCGACGGTGACGAAGAACCAGCTGTCGCCGCCCTGCTGGACGAGGGAGCCGCCGGTTCCCACCGCCTGCGAGTGGGTGTCATAGGCCCAGTGGAAACCGTAGGGCGAGCATTGCTTGCCGGTGAGGTCGGTGGTCGCCGCCCCGGTGACGATGTCGATCTTCTTCTTTTCCTTGGAAATCCCTTGCACGGCGAGCGCGACAGAAGAGGTCGTCAGCTCCATGATGGCGTCGACCTGCTCGGTGTCATACCACTGGCGGGCGATGTTGGAGGCGATATCGGGCTTGTTCTGATGGTCGGCGCTGATGATCTCGACCGGCGCGCCCTGCACCTTGCCGCCGAAATCCTCGACCGCCATCTTGGCTGCTTCGACCGACCATTTGCCGCCGAAATCGGCATAGACGCCGGATTGGTCGTTGAGGATGCCGATCTTGACTTTCCCGTCGGAAATCTCGGCGGCCGAAGCCGGAACAGTGGTGGCCGCGAGGAGCGCGGCGGAAACGACATGGCATAGCTTCATGAGTTTACTTCCTCCCAGTGTGGATGAATCCGTCCGCCCCCTACGATCGTCATCCGCACGCACAATGGAACATTAGGAAAATGAGGCGGAAGGGCAAGAGGCGGCCGCGGATTTCATGCCGGCGAGCCCGTGCCGATCCGGCCGATAGCATTCCCCCAGCCGGAAGCCGGGGAAGAGACACGAACATGTGAACCGCCCATGCGGGCACGGCTATGAAGCGTTTTCAGGAGGCAGTAAGCGCCTTCAGCCCTCGGCGGCGACGAGATGGCCGTCGCCGGCATCGCTCAGCGCCAGTTTCAGCGGCGCCTCGCCGATCCTGCGCGTGGCGCTGGGGATTTCCTGGTCGAGCCGGGCGAAACGGCTCCTGCGCCGCGTGGGATCGGGCACCGGCACGGCTTCGATCAGGCGCCTGGTGTAGGGGTGGCGCGGGTTTGAAAAAACCTGGTCGCGCGTGCCCATCTCGACGATCTGGCCGAGATACATGACGGCGACGCGGTCGGAGATGTTCTCGACGACGGCCATGTCGTGCGAAATGAAGAGATAGGCGACGCCGGATTCGCGCTGCAACTCCTTCAACAAGTCGAGCACGCGCGCCTGCACGGAAACGTCGAGCGCCGAGACGCTTTCGTCGGCGATGATCAGTTTTGGCCGCAGCGCCAGGGCGCGGGCGATGCAGACGCGCTGGCGCTGGCCACCGGAAAACTCGTGCGGATAATGCTCCATCTGATCCGATGACAGGCCGACACGGTCGAACAAGGCCGCCACACGCTCGCGGCGCTCCTGCTTCGAGGCGATGCCGTGGATCAGCAGCGGCTCGGCGACGAGGTCGCCGACGCGCATGCGCGGGTCGAGCGAGGCGAAGGGGTCCTGGAAGATCATCTGCACGTCGCGGCGCACCGCCTTGCGCTCGTCGCGGCCGAGACCGGACAGATTGCGGCCGCCGACGACGATGGCGCCGCTATACGGCACCAGCCCGGCCAGCGCCTTGGCGGTGGTCGACTTGCCGCAGCCGGATTCGCCGACCAGCGCCAGCGTTTCGTTGGGCGCGATCGAAAAGCTGACGCCCTCGACGGCGTGAACTCTGGCGGTGACCCGGCCGAAAACGCCGCCATGCAGGTCGAAGCGGACGTGGAGGTCTTTTACATCGGCGACATTGGCCGGCATTGCGGCTTCGGCAATCTCTTTCGATGCCTGCCGGCCGACGCCACTGCCGATGCGCGGCACGGCGGCGAGCAGCTCGCGCGTATAATCGGCTTGCGGCCTGGCGAAAATATCCGATGTCTTGCCTTCCTCGACCATGCGGCCGTGGCGCATGATGATGACGCGGTCGGCCATCTCGGCGACCACGCCCATGTCGTGGGTGATGAGAATGACGCTGGTGCCGTGCTTCTTCTGCAGGTCGCGCAGCAATTCCAGCACCTCGCCCTGCACGGTGACGTCGAGCGCCGTCGTCGGCTCGTCGGCGATCAGCACGTCGGGTTCCAGCGCCAGCGCCATGGCGATCATCACGCGCTGGCGCATGCCGCCGGACAGCTCGTGCGGAAATTGCCTTAGCCGGCTTTCGGCTTCCGAAATGCGCACCGCCTTCAGCGCCTCGATGGCGCGCCGGCGGGCTTGCGCAGGCGACAGGCTGGTATGCGCCTCGATGGATTCGGTGAGCTGGCGGCCGATCGACAGAACCGGATTGAGCGAGGTCATCGGTTCCTGGAAGATCATGGCGATGCGATCGCCGCGAATATGGCGCATCCGGCGTTCGTCGAGTGTGGTGAGGTCGGTGTCGGCCAGATGAATCGAGCCGGCGGAGATGCGCGCCGCGGGCTGCGGCAGCAATTGCATGATCGCCAGCGCCGTCATCGATTTGCCGGAGCCGGACTCGCCGGCGATGCAGAGCGTTTCGCCGCGCGACAGCGCCAGGGAGAGGTTTGAGACGACCTCGCGGGAGCCCTCCTCGCCGCGCACGGAGACGGAGAGGTTGGTTATGGTGAGGATGGGGTTGGTGGTCATTGCAGGCGCAGGCTTCCGAGAGGTTTGGCGGGGCACGCCCCCCTCTGTCCTGCCGGACATCTCCCCCTCAAGGGGGGAGATTGGCTGTCATGACGGTTTTCGCCAATATTGAACGATGAGAAATGGGCGCGGCGGTAGAACTGCCTATCTCCCCCCTTGAGGCAGGGCTGTCCGGGGAAAATTATACATATTGGAAGCCCATCTGATTTGGGGAGGTCCACTGGGTTCGGCGGCTTG
>NZ_JAIUIN010000035.1:0-39581 GCF_020165665.1 Mesorhizobium sp. BH1-1-4 | reverse complement strand
CCGGTCCTCCCGGCGGACAAGAAAACTGTCACCCATGCAATCAGTCCATTCTGTTACCTATCTATCCGGTTCGGACAGGCGCCTTTCCTCTCCCTCCGGAGGGGGGAGAGGTGGCGCCGCGAAGCGGCGACGGAGTGGGGGAACCGCTAAGCAGCCAGGCGCAATCATCCCGCGGTAAGATCGCCCCCCTCCGTCGAGCTGCTGTCCTCTACCCTCCGAAGGCAGGTCTTATCCCGCCATCATATCCGCTTTGGCCGCCCGCCCCGAGACGTAGACCTCTCGCACGGCGCGGTCGTCGCCCAACGTCTGTAGCAGGAACAATTCCTGCGCCAGCGTCTCGATCGTTTCCATCCTGAGCCGCATCGCCGGTGTCGCCCTGGCATCCAGCACGACGATGTCGGCATCGGTGGCTGCGTCCAATGTGCCGACCTTGTCCGCGACCGACAGGGCCTCGGCATTGCCGCGCGTGATCTGCCAAAAGGACTGGAACGGGTTGAGCTTCTCGCCGTTCAGCGCGATCACCTTGTAGCCCTCGTCCATGGTGCGAAGCATGGAATAATTGGTGCCGCCGCCGACATCGGTGGCGGCAGCGATCCGCAGCGATTTGTCCCGACGCCGAAAGCGCTGATAGTCGAACAGGCCGGAGCCGAGAAACAGGTTCGAGGTCGGGCAGAACACGGCCACCGAACCGCTGTCCGACAGCGCGTCCGCCTCGCGTTCGCTGAGATGAATGCAGTGACCGAACAGGCTCTTTTTGCCGAGCAGCCCGTAATGCTCGTAGACGTCTGTGTAGTCGCGCGACCAGGGATAGAGTTCCTGGGTAAAGGCGATCTCGGCGTGGTTTTCCGACAGATGCGTCTGCATGTGCAGGTCGGGATGTTCACGGCACAGTGCGCCGGCCATCTCCATCTGCTCCGGCGAGGAGGTGATGGCGAAGCGCGGCGTGATGGCGTAGTGCTGGCGACCCTTGCCATGCCACTCCTTGATCAGAGCCGTGGTGTCGTCATAGCCGGATTGCGGCGTGTCGAGCACGCCTTCGGGCGCATTGCGGTCCATCATCACCTTGCCGGCGATGTTGAGCATGTCGCGTGCATGCGACTCGGCGAAGAAGGCTTCCGCCGAGGCCTTGTGCACCGAACAATAGGCGGCGACCGTTGTCGTGCCGTGGCGCACCATCTCGTCGAGGAACAGCCTTGCGATGCGGCGGCCATGCTGCGCGTTGGCGAATTTCGTCTCTTCGGGAAAGGTGTAGGTGTTCAGCCAGTCGAGCAGTTCGGCACCATAGGAGGCGATGACCTGCATCTGCGGGAAATGTACGTGAGCATCGATGAACCCAGGCAACAGCAGATGCGGCCGATGATCGATCTTTTTGACGCCCTCGCCGGCCTGTTTCTCGACATCGCTATAAGCGCCTGATGCAACGATCCTGCCGTCGGTCATCAGCAGGCCGCCGTCCTCCTCGTAGCGCCAGGCGGAATGGTCGTCGATGGTTTGCGGCCAGCGCACGAAGGACAGCGTGCGGCCGCGCAGAAGTGTCGAATTCATGCTTATTTCCCCGCGCCTTCGAACCAGGCAACCAGCAGCGCCCGTTCCTTGTCGGTGATCTGGCTGACATTGGCCGGCGGCATGGCGTGACTGCGCCCGGCCTGCAGGTAAATCTCGCGGGCATGGTCGGCAATGTTGGCGTCGGTGTCGAGTAAGACGCCCTTGGGCGCGTGGTAGATGCCCTCGTAGACCGGCTCCGATGTATGGCACATCGAGCAACGGCCCATCACTGTGTCGCGCACGGCCGGGAAATGCGCCGAGGCGATATAGACTTCCGCCGAGGCGGACGCCTTGGGCTCGCCGGTCAGCACTTTCGGCACGGTCGACAGCCAGATGATGATGATGAACAGGACAAGGGCGCCGAGCCACGTCCAGTGCGGGTTGCCGGCACGTTTGTGCACGGTGTTGAAATAGTGGCGGATGAGGACGCCGATGATGAACACCAGCGAGGCGATGACCCAGTTGAATTGCGTGCCGAACGCCAGGGGATAGTGGTTCGACAGCATCAGGAACAGCACCGGCAGCGTCAAATAGTTGTTGTGGAGCGAGCGCTGCTTGGCGATCTTGCCGTATTTCGGGTCGGGCTTGCGGCCGGCGATGAGGTCGGCGACGACGATCTTCTGGTTGGGAATGATGACCATGAAGACATTGGCCGACATGATCGTGGCGGTGATGGCGCCCAGGTGCAGGAAGGCGGCGCGACCGGTGAACAGATGCGTCAGCCCCCAGGCGATGAAGACGAGCACGCCGTAGAGCACCAGCATCAGGCCGGTGTCGCTCTTGCCCAGCGGCGAGCGGCACAAGAGATCATAGACCACCCAGCCGACGCCGATCGTGGCCATCGACAACAGGATGCCGACCGGTACCGACATCGGCAGCACGTTGGGATCGATCAGGAACAGATCCGCGCCGGCATAATAGACAACGCACAGCATGGCGAAGCCGGACAGCCAGGTGGCGTAGGACTCCCATTTGAACCAGGTCAGATGCTCGGGCATCTCGGCCGGCGCCACCAGATATTTCTGGATGTGGTAGAAACCGCCGCCATGCACCTGCCATTCCTCGCCGAAGGCGCCGACCGGCATGCCAGGTCGTTGGCGCAGGCCAAGATCGAGCGCGACGAAATAGAAGGACGAGCCTATCCAGGCGATGCCGGTGACGACGTGCAGCCAGCGCACGGCAAAGCTCAGCCAGTCCCAGAAAATCGCGAAATCCATCATTTGATACGTCCCTGCCGATCTGGTGACTTTACGGTGTGGCGCGCAAACGAAAAGAGGCGAGGTGTACGATGACTTTCAAAAAAAATTGGAAAATAATAGCCTCACTACGCGCAGCTGCTTGAAGCCTCGGAAAATTCATGGCCTACCTCGACAACATCGCCGTCTTCGTCCGCGTCGTCGAGCTGGGCAATCTGTCGGCGGCCGGCCGCGACATGCGCATTTCGCCAGCGGTCGCCTCCAACCGTATCAAGGAGCTGGAAAAACATCTCGGCGTGCGGCTGTTCAACCGCACCACCCGGCAATTGATGCCGACCGAGCACGGCACTGTTTTCTATTCCGGCGCCAAGCAGGTGCTGGAGGCGATCACCGAGGCGGAAGCCGCCGTCTCGGCGCTGTCCGGCCAGCCGCGCGGCACAATCCGCGTCACCGCACCGCTCGGCCTCGGACGCCGGCTGGTGGCCTCTGGCATTCCCGATTTTCACGACAAATACCCTGACATCGAGGTGCGGCTGAGGCTCTCGGACCACAATGTCGACATCATGAAGGAAGGCATCGACGTCGCCTTCCGGTTGGGGATCATCGAGGATTCCAGCCTCAGGATGCGCGGCATCATGGAATGCGAGCGCGTGCTGGTGGCCGCACCAAAATATCTGGAGGCGCGCGGTGAGCCGATGGAGCCGCAGGAACTGATCGGCAGGAAGCACGACTGCCTGATGCTGCGCTATTCCGGCGCGCGCGAATATGTCTGGACCTTGCAAACGCCTGCCGGCCCGCAGAAATTCGAAGTGCACGGCCCCTACGACACCGATGATGGCGACGTGCTGACCGGCTGGGCGCTGTCGGGGCGCGGCATCATCAACAAGCCGCGCTTCGAGGTCGAGCCGTTCATCCGCGACCAACGGCTGAAGGTCATTTTGGCCAGCGCACCGCCAACCCCCGTGCAGTTCGCCGCCGTCTATCCGCACAAGAAGCTGCAGGATCCCAAGGTGCGGCTATTGCTCGACTTCATGGCCGAGCGCTGCCAGCGGCTGATCAAGGATATTCTGGCGGGCAAATAGGCGGAACAGCAAACTGGCCGGCAAGTGAAGGCGTCGTGGCCCATGTGATCCGGTTGCCTTGCGCGAAAGCCTGCCTAGGTTGGAGGCGGGATGGCTGCGCGACGTCGCCGGCAGCCAAATGGACCGCAAAATGCATCTCGCCGTTTCGCTCGATATTGCTTCTGCCCCAGGGCAGGCCGGCCTGACATTCGGCGAGATAGCCGCCTTCGTGCGGAAAACGGAGACGGCCAGGATCGACATGGTCGTCATCTCGGATTCCTCTCCGGATGGCGAGCGGTCGACCAGTCCGTTCGAGGCGACCACTCTCGTCGCCGCGCTGGCGACCGTGACCGAAAAGGTCGGCCTCATCGCCAGCGCCTCGACCATCGCCCACCAGCCCTACAATCTTGCGCGCCGTTTTGCTTCGCTCGACATTATCAGCCATGGCCGCGCCGGCTGGAATGCCGCGATGGCGCAAGCGCCAGGCGAGGCGGCGAATTTCAGCCGTCCCGACGGGTTTTCCAACGACGATTTTCGCCGCCGCGCGCAGGAATATATCGGCATCGTTCAAGGGCTCTGGCGGGGTTGGGACGCGGACGCGTTGCTCTTCGACAAAAGCGGCGGCCGCTTCCATGATCCGGAAAAAATGCACCTGCTCGACCACAAGGGCGAGTTCTTCTCGGTGCGCGGACCGCTGAACGTCGCGCGCTCGCCGCAGGACACGCCGGTGCTGGTGCTGTCGGGCCTGTCTGAGGCCGACTTCGACATCGCCTCCCGCACGGCCGACGTCATCCTATTCGACGAACGACCGGCGGCAGAAAGCAGGGCGCGCCATGACGATTTCAAGCGCAGGGTTTCAGCCTGCGGACGCAAGCCGGATGCCGTGAAGGTACTGACCAATCTATCCCTCACCACCGACCGTATCAACGGGCTGGCTGACAGGCTGGAAGAGGCATTCCACTCGAAAAACTGCGACGGGTTCAACATCCTGATGCCGACGCAGCTTTCGGTGTTCGACGATTTCGCCGATCGGGTTCTGCCCGACTTGCGGCGGCGTGGCCTGTTTCGAGAAGACTATCGCGGCACCACGTTGCGCTCGCATCTCGGCCTTGCCGGCGGAGGTGACCAATGAGCGCGCAGATGAAGCTCGGCGCCTTCCTGTGGGCGACGGGCCATCACATCGCCGCCTGGCGCCACCCGAAGGCGCATGTCAGAGCCGGCATCGACATCGACCATTACATTCAATTGGCCCGCACGGCTGAAGCGGCGAAGTTCGACATGGTCTTCTGCGAGGATGCCGCCGGCCTGCGCGAGGCCAATGTCGGCATCGCCAGCCAGACGTCGCGCTCGATCGGCTTCGAGCCGATCAGCCTGCTTTCGGCGCTGGCTGTCCACACCAGCCACATCGGTCTCGTTTCCACCGCGTCGACCAGCTACAACGAGCCTTACGGACTGGCGCGGACCTTCCTGTCGCTCGATCACCTGAGCGGCGGCCGGGCCGGCTGGAATCTTGTCACCTCGGCCAGCCCGATCGAAGCCGCCAATTTCGGCGCAGCCGGCCTCAAGCCCCATGCCGACCGCTATGAGCGGGCGCGTGAATTCGCCGAGATGGTCACAGGGCTGTGGCAGGGAAAGGCTCCAGGCCATGACGGCCAGAGCTTTTCGGTGCGCGATTCACTCGACTTGCCGCGCTCGCCGCAAGGCGCGCCGGTCATGGTCCAGGCCGGTGCCTCGGACGTCGGCCGCGACCTTGCCGCCAGGACCGCCGACGTGGTGTTCACGGCGGCACAGACCTTCGAGGAAGCGAAGGCCTTTTACGACGACCTCAAAGGGCGCATGGCGGCGTATGGGCGTGAACCCGATGACATCAAGATCATGCCCGGTGTCTCGCCCGTGGTGGCGGAGACCGAGGCCGAGGCCCGCGAAAAATTCGAGGAATTGCAGGAGCTGATCCCCGATGAGGTCGGCGTGGCCCTGCTGTCCAGCTATCTCAGCATCTCCGACCTCTGGCGCCATCCGATCGACGGGCCGTTGCCCGAACTGCCCGAGAGCGAGGGAATGAAAAGCCGGCAGGCCCTGGTCGTCGAGCAATCGCGCCGCGACGGGCTTTCCATCCGCCAGCTCGCGCGGCATTTCGCCGGCGCGCGCGGCCATTGGCGCATCGTGGGAACCGCGGCCCAGGTGGCGGACGAGTTGCAGGCGCGGTTCGAAGGCGGTGCCGCCGATGGCTTCAACGTCATGCCGTCTTATTTTCCCGGCGAACTCGATGCCTTTGCCACGCTTGTGGTACCGGAGCTGCAGCGGCGCGGCCTGTTCCGCAAGGCGTATGAGGGGACGACGCTGCGCGACCATCTCGGCCTCAGGCGACCGAGCTAGCCGGCCGTCACCCTATCATGCGGAGCGTGACGCTCTGCATTCCAGGCCGCATTGTGGACGACCAGCGCCGTCATGATCTCGGCGGCGGCGAGCGCGGCAATAACCGGCGGGCGCTTGTCCTTGACGGCGTCACCGCCGATCGGCGAGACGAGGCGTGCGAATTCGGCCTCCGTGCCGTCGGCCGACTTCAGGAACCAGTTCCTGAAGGTCGCCTTCTTGGTCTTCGAGCCTATCATGCCGACATAGGCCGCGTCGTCGCGTTTCAGCGCTTCGGCGACGATCAGGAAATCGAGCGCGTGGTCATGCGTGAGGATGGCGAAGGCGGTGCCGGCAGGAGCATTGCGCAGCTCGGCCTCCGGCATTGGCGTCAACCGGGTCTCGACCCTCTCCGGCATGCCCTCGAGTGCCTCGGCGCGGGTCTCGATGACGACGCCGTGGACGGGCAGAAGCGCGATCGCCGAAGCCAGCGCCTGACCGACATGGCCGCCGCCGAAAATATAGACATGCGGCAGGTGCGTTTCCTCGGCTTCCGCCGCCGCGACCAGTTCGGCAGCCAGCGCGGCATCGACCAGGCGGATCAGCACCTCGACCCGCCCGCCGCAGCACTGGCCGATTTCGGGACCGAGCGGCACGTCGAGCGTGGCGCAGACCTCTTCGACCTCGAAGCGGGCACCCCTTCCTTTCGAGGACGAGGGAAGCATCTGCCGGGCCTTGTCGATGGCCATGTATTCGAGCTGGCCGCCGCCGATCGTGCCATGGATCGCCGAAGCCGAGACGAGCATGAAGGCGCCCTTCTCGCGCGGCGTCGAGCCTTTTGTCCCGGCCACCTCGACCAAGGCAAGCCGGCCGGCGCTGCCGAGAAAGGCTTTCAGGCTTTGCACTTTCGAGTTCATCATTCGCGTTCCCGAACAGGGAATATAGGTTTTTTCGGCTCGAATTGCATCTTTGGCTGCTTCAGGCGCCGGCCTTGACCTCTTTCTTCAACCGCTCGATCGCCATCAGCACGCGTTCGGGTGTCGCCGGCGCGTCGAGGCGCGGGCAGATCTTGTGGTCGGCGACGCTCGCCACCGCGTCCGACAGCGCGTGTAAAACCGACATGCCGTGCGGCAGCGGCGGCTCGCCAACCGCCTTGGAACGATGGATGGTCGGCTCATAGGCTTGCGACCAGTCGGTCAGCTTGACGTTGAATATTTTCGGGCGGTCCGAGGCGAGCGGGATCTTGTAGGTCGACGGCGCATGGGTGCGTAGCCGGCCCTTGTCGTCCCACCACAGTTCCTCCGTCGTCAGCCAGCCCATGCCCTGGATGAAGCCGCCTTCGACCTGGCCGAGGTCGATGGCCCGGTTCAGCGAACGGCCGCAATCATGCAGGATATCGGCGCGCTCGACGACATATTCGCCGGTCAGCGTGTCGACCGAGACTTCGGCGCAGGCCGCGCCATAGGCGTAGTAGTAAAAGGCGTGGCCCTGGCCCTTGCCGCGGTCCCAGTGGATTTTCGGCGTCTTGTAGAAGCCGGCGGCCGAGAGCTGCACACGCGCGATATAGGCCTGCTTGACCAGGTCGTTGAAGCTTACCTCCTGGTTGCCGACGCGCACCCGATTGGGCAGGAACACCACCTGGTCGACAGGCACCTGGTATTTCTCGGCGGCGAAATCGGTCAGGCGCTGGCGGATCTGGCGCGCCGCGTTCTGCGCCGCCATGCCGTTGAGGTCGGCGCCGGAGGAAGCCGCCGTCGGCGCGGTGTTGGGCACCTTGGCGGTGGTGGTGGCGGTGATCTTCACGCGATCGAGGTCGATCTGGAACTCTTCCGCCACGACCTGTGCCACCTTGAGGTGCAGGCCCTGCCCCATTTCGGTGCCGCCATGGTTCATATGCACGGAGCCATCGGCATAGACATGGACCAGCGCGCCGGCCTGGTTGGACTCGGTCTTGGTGAAGGAAATGCCGAACTTGACCGGCGTCAGTGCCAGGCCGCGCTTGATGAAACGGCTATTAGCGTTGAAAGCCCTGATTTCGCGCCGGCGGCGCGCATAATCGGCACTCTCTTCCAGTTCCGCCACGATGCGCTGGATGATGTTGTCTTCGACCTTCTGGTGATAGGGCGTGACGTTACGGTTGCCGATCGCCTCCATCGGGTCGTAGAAATTCAGCTTGCGGATTTCGAGCGAATCCTTGCCGACGGCAAACGCCACCTCGTCGATGACACGCTCGGCGCCGACCATGCCTTGCGGGCCGCCGAAGCCGCGAAAGGCGGTGTTGGAGACGGTGTTGGTGTAGAGCGGCGCCGACTTGGCGTGCACGTTCGGGTAGAAATAGGCGTTGTCGCAGTGGAACAGCGCACGATCGCCGACCGGGCCGGACAGGTCGGCGGAAAAGCCGGCATTGAGAGCGAAAACATAGTCCACGCCGAGGATACGGCCCTCATCGTCGAAGCCGACCTCGTAGTCGATGGCGAAATCGTGCCGCTTGCCGGTGGCGGTCATGTCCTCGTCGCGGTCGAGCCGGACCTTGACCGCGCGGTGGAGTTTCTTGGCCGCGATGGCGGCGATCGCCGCGCACTGGTTGGCCTGGGTTTCCTTGCCGCCAAAGCCGCCACCCATGCGGCGGACCTCCACCGTCACGGCATGGCTCGGCACGCCGAGCGCATGGGCGACCAGATGCTGCGTCTCACTCGGCCCCTGTGTCGAGCAATAAACGGTCACTTCGTCATCCTCGCCGGGGATGGCGAGCGACACCTGGCCTTCGAGATAGAAATGGTCCTGGCCGCCGAGCTTCATCCGCCCCTTCGCCCGGCGCGGTGCCGCGGCTATTGCGGCGGCAGCATCGCCGCGCCGCAAGGTCAGCGGCGTGGTGACCTGCTTGTCTTTCGCCGGGTCTAGATTCCAGATGCCTATCAACGCGGGAAGCTCGTCATATTCGATCCTGGCCAGGCGCGCGGCGCGGCGGGCGGCCTCGCGCGTTTCGCCAATCACCGCGAAGATCGGCTGGCCGAAGAACTGCACCTTGCCTTCCGCCAGCACAGGATCGTCATGCATGTTGCTTGGCGAGACATCGTTCTCACCCGGCACGTCGGCATAAGTCAGCACGTCGACGACACCGGGGGCCGCGCGCACCGCCGAGAGATCGACGCTTTTCAGGATGCCATGCGCCACCTTGGACAGGCCAAGGCCGACATGCAGCGTGCCCGCCGGTTCCGGCATGTCGTCGATATAGACGGCGCTGCCGCTGACATGTTTGTGCGCGGAATCATGCCGCTGGTCGGTGGCGACACCGCCGACGATCTTCTCGGCCTTGAGGTTCGGCGTGGCGTGCTTGTTCATCATGCCGCCTCGTCGCGCGACACCTGGAACGGCGCTCTCGTTCCGGTGGTTTCGACATAGAAACGCAGCAACAGGTTCTTCGCCGCCAGGGCCCGGTATTCGGCAGTCGCGCGCATGTCGGTGAGCGGCGCGAAGTCCTTGGCGTATTCGGCCATCGCTGCCTCCACCGTCGCTTCACTCCAAATCTTGCCTATCAAAGCCTGTTCAACCGCCGACGCCTGCTTCGGCGTTGCCGCCATGCCGCCATAGGCGATGCGGATATCGGCGACCGTGCCGTCCTTGGCCAAGGTCAGATGGAAGGCGCCCAGGGTCGCGGTGATATCCTCGTCGCGGCGCTTGGTGACCTTGTAGACGGCAAACTTTGTTCCCTTTGCCGGAACGGGCACATGCACGGCCTCGACGAACTCGCCCGGCTGGCGGTCCTGCTTCCCATAGGCGATGAAGAAGTCCTGCAACGGGATCGTGCGCCGCTTCTTGCCCTTTCGCAATGTCAGCCGTGCGCCGAGCGCGATCAGTGGCGGCGGTGTGTCGCCGATCGGCGAGCCATTGGCGACATTGCCGCCGATCGTGCCCATGTTGCGGACCTGTTCGCCGCCGATGCGGTCGAACAACGGCCCCAGTGCCGGGATGCGTTTCGACAGCATCGAAAAGGCTTCGGTGTAGGTGACGCCGGCGCCAATCGATATGACGCCATTTTCTTCCGTGATGGTGCAAAGCCCCGGCAGATTGCCGATGAAGATCGCCGGCGAGATATCGCGCATATGCTTGGTCACCCACAGGCCAACGTCTGTCGAACCAGCGACGACGGTGGCGGTGGGTTCTTTCTCGAAGACAGAAGCGAAATCGTCGGCATCGGCCGGCACGACCAGCCGCGTCTTGCCGGCGCCGATCTCGACCCTGGCGCCATCGCGCAGCGCCTGCAGCCGTGTCGTGATGTCCCGGCGCTCCACCGCCAACGGGTCCTTTGTCGCCTTCCCGTAGCTCGATATGGCGTGCGCGGCGCGCATGATCGCCTCGTAGCCGGTGCAGCGGCAGAGATTGCCTTGCAGGGCTTTTTCGATGGCGGCGTTCGAGGGGTCTGGCGACTTCATCCACAGGCCGTAGAGCGACATGACGAAGCCCGGCGTGCAGAAGCCGCATTGCGAGCCATGGAAATCGACCATGGCCTCTTGAACGGGATGCAGCTTGCCCGGCTCGCCGCGCAGATGCTCGACGGTGACGACATGGGTGCCGTCGAGCGAGCCGAGGAAGCGGATGCAGGCATTGACGCTTTCATAGACCAGCCCGTCAGCCGAAAGCTTGCCGATGAGCACCGTGCAGGCGCCGCAATCGCCTTCGGCGCAGCCTTCCTTGGTGCCGCGCAGCGAACGGTCGAGCCGCAGCCAGTCGAGCAAGGTCGCGTCGGGCGTCACGGATGACAGCGCGACATCCCTGCCATTGAGAATGAAGCGGATTTCGTTGCGGATATTGACCTTGGCCATGCCTCAGCTCCCCCTGTAGGTGGAATAGCCGTAGGGCGAGATCAGCAATGGTACATGATAGTGCACCGCCTCCGCCATGCCGAAGCGGATCGGCACGCTGTCGAGGAAGGCAGGCTCCGGCAGCTTCGTTCCCTGGCAGCGCAGATAGTCGCCGGCCGCGAACACCAGTTCGTATTCGCCGGTGCGGAAGTCGGCGCCTGCCAGCAGCGGCGCGTTGCAGCGGCCGTCTGCATTGGTGAGGACCGTCTTCAGAAGCGTCCGGGCGGAACCCTCCAGATGGTAGAGCGCGATCGACAATCCTGCCGCCGGCCTACCGGTCGCGGTGTCGAGGACATGGGTCGTCAGACGCCCGCCATCGGCTTTCGACGTTTCTGCCATTGGCCGCCTCCCATTTTCCAATACGAACAAATTGGCCGGTACATTCGAGCACTGCTGATGAATTGTGCGCCAATTAAAGGCGATGCATAAGTCCTGGTCGAGCGGAGTGCGACAAAAACACTTTCAAAAATTTTGAGGGGAATGCGAGAAGCACCCTTTCGATATCCTGATCATACTTCCGGTGATGCCGGGCGCGGAGGGACGATGCGTTACACCAGGGACATGCGTGGCTACGGGGCTAATCCGCCGGATCCGAAATGGCCTGGCGGCGCGCATGTCGCCGTGCAGTTCGTCGTCAACTACGAAGAGGGCGGCGAGAACTGCGTGCTGCACGGCGACAAGGCTTCGGAAGCCTTCCTGTCGGAAATCGTCGGCGCGGCGCCCTGGGTCGGCCAGCGCCACTGGAACATGGAATCGATCTACGAATATGGCGCGCGGGCCGGCTTCTGGCGGCTGCTGCGCCTGTTCGGCGAGGCGCAAGTGCCTGTCACCTGCTACGGCGTCGCCACCGCGCTGGCGCGCTCCCCCGACCAGGTCGCGGCGATGCAGCAAGCCGGCTGGGAAATCGCCTCGCACGGGTTGAGATGGATCGATTACCGCGATCACGACGCCGAGGACGAGCGCCGCGACCTCGAAGCGGCGATCAAGCTGCATTACGAAGTGACGGGCGAGCGTCCGACCGGCTGGTATACGGGCCGCACCTCGGTCAATACGGTGCGGCTGGTCGCCGAGGAAGGCGGCTTCGACTACGTCTCGGACACCTATGACGACGAACTGCCCTACTGGTTCGAGCATGAGGCCGGCACGCAGCTCATCATCCCCTACACGCTCGATGCCAACGACATGCGCTTCGCCACACCGCAAGGCTTCAATTCGGGCGACCAGTTCTTCACCTATCTCAAGGATAGTTTCGACACGCTCTATGCCGAGGGCAAGGCCGGTCGGCCGCGCATGATGAATATCGGCCTGCACTGCCGTCTCGTTGGTCGGCCAGGCCGGGTGGCGGCGCTGAAGCGCTTCGTCGATTATGTCAAATCGCATGACAAGGTCTGGCTGGCGCGGCGCATCGACATCGCCAGGCACTGGCAAGAGAACCATCCCTACAAGCCGGCGGCCCTGCGCCCGTCGAAGATGGAATTCGAGACGTTCGTCCACACTTTCGGCGGCGTGTTCGAACATTCGCCCTGGATCGCCGAACGGGCCCACGAGCTGGAGCTCGGCCCCGCGCATGACAGCGCCGGCGGCCTGCACAATGCGCTCTGCCGGATTTTTCGCTCGGCAAACGAGACCGAACGGCTCGGCGTGCTCAACGCCCATCCCGACCTTGCCGGAAAACTTGCCAAGGCCAGGCGGCTGACGGCGGAATCGACCAGGGAACAGGCTTCCGCCGGCCTCGACGCGTTGACCGACAAGGAACGCGAACTGTTCTCCAAGCTCAACGCCGCCTACGTCACCACCTTCGGCTTCCCGTTCATCATCGCGGTGAAAGGCAAGACCAAGGAGGAAATCCTCGCCGAGTTCGAAGCCCGCATCGGCAACAGCCGCGGCGTCGAATTCGAAACCGCCTGCAAACAGGTCGAACGCATCGCGCTGCTTCGGCTGAAAGACATGCTCCCGCAATAGGTTCAGGGCCCCATGGATATGATCAAGACGCCAGAGCGCACTTACTATGCACCGCATGGCGGCCATCCCGGCCAGAACGAGCTTTTGACCGGGCGCGCCGTCTTCACCGAGGCCTATGCGGTCATTCCGAAGGGGGTGATGCAGGACATCGTCACCAGCCCGCTGCCATTCTGGGACGAGACGAGGGCCTGGATCATCGCACGACCGCTCTCGGGCTTTGCCGAGACGTTTTCTCAGTACATCGTCGAGGTTCTGCCGGGCGGCGGCAGCGAGCGGCCGGAACCCGACGCTGGCGCCGAAGGCGTGCTGTTCGTGGTCGAGGGGGAACTCACCGTATCGCTCGCCGGGAAGAAGCATGTGCTTGCCGCCGGTGGCTTTGCCTTCCTGCCGCCGGCAAGCGGCTGGACGGTGCGCAACGAGAGCAGCGCTGCCGTACGCTTCCACTGGATCCGCAAGGTTTATGAGGTAGTAGACGGCCTGGACGCGCCAGAAGCCTTCTTCTCAAGCGACCAGCAGGTGGCGCCGACGCCGATGGCCGGTACGGAGGGCCGTTGGGCGACGACCCGCTTCGTCGATCCGGCCGACATGCGCCACGACATGCATGTCACCATCGTCACGCTGGAGCCCGGCGCGGTCATTCCCTTCGCCGAGACGCATGTCATGGAACACGGGCTCTACGTTCTCGAAGGCAAGGCGGTCTATCGCCTCAACCAGGACTGGGTCGAGGTCGAGGCCGGCGACTTCATGTGGCTGCGCGCCTTCTGCCCGCAGGCCTGCTATGCCGGCGGCCCCGGCAAATTCCGCTATCTGCTCTACAAGGACGTCAACCGGCACGCCAAGCTCGGCGGTTATCTCGGAGGCCGCGCACGGTGAACCGCATCGTCGCACAGCCGCTGACCCGTGAGGCCTTCGCCGATTTCGGCGACGTCATCGACATGGGCGGCGACAATCACTACCCGATCAATGGCGGCAGGGCCGAGCGCTACCACGATCTGGCCTCGGCCGAGGCCGCCGGGCCCAGCGCCCGCGTGCTGATCTCGATGGTGCGCGGCACGCCCTATGAGATGCCGCTGAAGCTGACCATGGTCGAGCGCCATCCCCTCGGCAGCCAAGCCTTCATCCCGCTGTCGCCGCGTCCGTTTCTGGTCGTCGTCTGCCATGACGGCAAGGAGGGACCGGACGAGCCGCATGCCTTCATCACCGCGCCCGGGCAAGGCATCAATTACCGCCGCAATCTGTGGCACGGCGTGCTGACGCCGATCGGCGAGGAGCAGGACTTCGTGATCGTCGATCGCGGCGGCGATGGCTCCAACCTCGAAGAGTTTCACTTCTCGCACCCTTACGAAATCCACCTTCCCTGAAAGCCTGTGATTTCATCATGACCGACATTTCGTTGATCGACCGCCTGCTCGACGTCATCGAGCACGACATCGTGCCGAAGACGTCGGAGGGTGTCGCCCATGGCAATAAGCTGTTCGGTGCCGCGATCCTGCGCAAGGACGACCGTTCGCTGGTGCTGGCCGAGACCAACAACGAGATCGAAAATCCGCTCTGGCATGGCGAGGTGCATTGCCTGAAGCGCTTTTACGAGATGCCCAGGGCCGAACGCGTCGACACGAAAGACGCCATCTTCATTGCCACGCACGAGCCTTGTTCGCTCTGCCTGTCGGCGATCACCTGGACGGGCTTCGACAATTTCTACTATTTGTTCAGCCACGAGGACTCGCGCGACAGTTTTGCCATCCCGCATGATCTCAAAATTCTGAAAGAGGTCTTCACGCTCGACCCCGGCGGCTACAATGCCGAGAACGCCTATTGGAAGAGTTTTTCGATCCGCCGGCTGGTGCGAGGGCTGTCCGAGGCCGAGCGCGCGCGGCTGGAGGCGCGTATCGGCAGGATTTCAGCGCGCTATGACGAGTTGTCCCGTGTTTATCAGAGCAGCAAGGCCGACAACGACATTCCACTGAGCTGAGGCGTAGGGCCAGTCTAGAGCGGTTCAGCGTTTGGTAGAACCGCTGACCCGCTCTAACTCTTTGTTTTACGCAATTCCCAAGGGGAAGCGCTACGCGCTTCTCCCGGGAAAACCGCTACGCACTTTTCCTGGAATTACTCTAGCCCAGCTTCGCGTTTTTCAGCACCTCGTTTATCTTCGCTTGCCAGCCTTTGCCAGTTGCCTTGAACTTGTGGATGACATCCTGATCAAGACGGATGGAAACCACTTGCTTGGGCTTGTCCATGGCAGGTCGACCGCGTGCGCGCTTTATGCTCTCGAAGAGCTCTGGGAAGGCTTCGGAAAACGGCTTGGCTTGCGCCAACTCTTCGTCGGTCGCCTCGACGTCGTCCGGATCGGCGGCGATTTGCCTTTGAATTTCCGCTTCCTCCGCGTCGGTAAGCGGTGGAATGTGCGGTTTAAGATTGCTCATATACAGCTCTTTCCTTTCGGCTGGCACGACGCATCGAGATCACCGAAATTGCCTCGGAACCAAGCGGCCTGAAATAACGGCGAGAATAGTTCCCCTGAATTCGCCTATCGCCTTAAGTCTGCCGATCTTCGTCGGGAGAACCACGGAGGCCGCAAAGAACTCGATATCGAGTTCGGCAAAGTCGAGACCTCTGTTTTCGAGGTTCGTCGCACGCTTCGGCTCATCCCAAATGATTTCAGGCGAGCCTCGATAATTTAGCCTTGGCAGAATAAACGTAATACACTAATTGACGATGGAACACAAGGCCCTGGCCGAATGAGCCACCCACCCACCGGCGCGTCGTCCCAGCGACATGAGCCGTCGTCCGTTTGGCTTGATGATGTATGCACTTCATGCGTCATTGGCGCATCGGAGAATGCCATATGAAAACCATCACCGAATTTCCCCGCACGGTCGTCGAATTTCCCGACATGGGCATCGTCATGCCCGATGGCTGCCGGCTGTCGGCGCGGGTGTGGATGCCGGACAATGCCAATGATGATCCGGTGCCTGTCATCCTCGAGCACCTGCCCTACCGCAAGCGCGACGGCACCATCTTTCGCGATCAGCTTACCCATCCCTATTTCGCCGGCCACGGCTACGCCTCGGTCCGTGTCGACATGCGCGGCAATGGCGATTCCGAAGGGCTGATGGACGACGAATATTCCGAGCAGGAACTGCAGGACGCCTGCGATGTCATCGCCTGGGCGGCGGCACAGCCCTGGTGCAACGGCAATGTCGGCATGATGGGCATTTCCTGGGGCGGCTTCAACTGCCTGCAGGTGGCGGCCAAACAGCCGCCGGCGCTCAAGGCGGTGATCAGCCTGTGTTCGACCGTCGACCGCTATGCCGACGACATCCACTACAAGGGCGGCTGCCTTTTGAACGAGAATTTCGGCTGGGCCTCGACCATGTTGTCCTATTCGTCGCGGCCGCCGGATCCGGCGATTGCCGGCGACAACAGGTGGCGCGATCTGTGGATGAACCGGCTGGAGAACCAGCCTTTTCTCTTGCCGCTCTGGCTCAGCCACCCGCATCGCGACGCCTATTGGAAGCGCGGTTCGATCCGCGAGGATTTTTCGGCTGTCAAGGCGGCGGTGCTGTCCATCGGCGGCTGGCATGACGGCTACCGCAACACGATCTCGCACCTCGTCACCAACATCGAGGCGCCGGTGAAGGGCATCGTCGGCCCCTGGATCCACAAATACCCGCATTATGCCGGCCCGCAGCCGGCCATCGGCTTCCTGCAGGAGGCGTTGCGCTGGTGGGACCACTGGCTGAAGGGCGCCGAGACCGGCGTCGAGGCCGATCCCGACTACCGCGCCTATGTGATGGACAGCGTGCGCCCCGCCCGTTGGCACCCGGAGCGGCCCGGCCGCTGGGTGGCCGAGCAGGAGTGGCCGTCGTCCAACATAGCGATTGAAGCGGTAGACCTCATTTCCGCCGATGCGGGACCTTTCACCGTCGCTTCGCCGCAGACCTGCGGGCTGGCGGGCGGCGAATATTTTCCCTTCACCTTCGGCCCGGAATTGCCTGGTGACCAGCGCCTTGACGATGGACTGTCGGCGTGTTTCGACCAGCCTGAACTCACCAAGCCGATCGAGATCGTCGGCGCGCCGGAGCTGGAGGTCCAGCTTGCCTCCGATCGGCCCCAGGCCAACATCGCGGTCCGGCTTTGCGACGTGCATCCCGACGGCGCCTCGGAACTCATATCCTATGGCGTGCTCAATCTGACGCATCGCAACTCGCATGAATTTCCCGAGGCGCTGGTCCCCGGGGAGACAGTTTCGGCGCGTGTCGTGCTCGATCAATGCGCCTACCGCGTTCCGGCCGGACACCGTCTGCGCATCGCCGTTTCGACCGCCTACTGGCCCGCCATCTGGCCCTCGCCGGAGCCGGTAAGACTGGCCTTGTCGTCGGCCACGCTATCAGTGCCGTTGCGGCCGCTGGCAACGGGCGACGAAGCCGTTTTCGGCGAACCGGAAGGTGCCACGCCCTGGGCGACCGAGACCATTCGGCCCGCCAATTCCGAACGCCATGTCGACCGCGACGAAAAGACCGGGATTGTCACGCTGTCGATCACGGACGACTTCGGCGAGGTGCGCGATCTCGAGCATGGGCTTGTCAATGGCAGCATCGTGCGCGAAACGTGGACGATCCACCCCGATAATCCATTGGCGGCCTCCGGCAAGACGCACTGGACACAGACCCTGTCGCGAAATGAATGGTCGGTGCGCACCGAGACATGGGCGCAGATGCGATCGGACGCGCAAAACTTCATCGTCAGCGCCAGAATCGAGGCCTACGAAGGCGAAAACCTCGTCTTCGAGCGCAATTTCGACGAAAAGGTTCCGCGCGCGCTGGTTTGAGCGCTGAAATCGTTGGTCCAAATGCGACGTGCGATTTACGCCACGACATGTCGCATTCGGTCTTGCTTACCGCTTTCCCTTGCGGTCATTATTCCCTTCAACAACAAGCAAGAAAATCGACCGCAGAGTCGAACCAACAGAGTGAGGAACTCAAATGTCAAACGAACTGGAATTTCTTAGCCGGCGTGTTGCGTCCGGCAAACTGAGCCGTCGCGATTTCCTTGGCCGGGCGGCAGCGCTCGGCATCACCGCACCCTTCGCCAACGCGCTGCTTTCAAGCGCGGCGCGCGCGGCCGGTCCGGTCAAGGGCGGCACGCTGAAAGCCGGCCTCGTCGGCGGCGAATCCACCAACAGCCTCGATCCGGCGCTGATGATGACGCAGGTGCCGTTCGCCTTCGGCAAGTGCTGGGGCGAAATGATCGTCGAGCTGTCTCCCGAGGGCAAGCTCGAGAACCGCATAGCGGAAGACATCGGCTCGTCCAAGGACGCCAAGACCTGGACGCTGAAGATCCGCGACGGCGTCGAATTCCACAACGGCAAGACGGTGACCGCCGCGGACGTGGCCGCCACGCTGGAGCGCCATTCGGACGAGAAGTCGAAATCCGGCGCGCTCGGCTACATGAAGGGCATCGAGACCATCAAGGCCAGCGGCAAGGAAGTGGTGTTGACACTGAAGGAGGCCAATGCCGACCTTCCCTACCTGCTCAGCGATTATCACCTGATCGTCCAGCCGAACGGCGGCAAGGACAAGCCCGATGCGGGCATCTCGGCCGGCCCCTACGTCGTTAAGACCAACGAGCCCGGCGTGCGCCATGGCGCAGAGCGCTTCGCCAATTACTGGCAGGGCGACAAGATGGGTCACGCCGACCAGATCGAGGTCATCGTCATCAACGACGCGACGGCGCGCACGGCGGCCCTGCAGGGCGGCCAGGTCAACATGATCAACCGCGTCGAGCCGAAGATCGTCGACCTGATCAAGCGCGTGCCGGGCGTCACCATCCGCAACCATGCCGGCCCGGGCCACTATGTGTTCATCATGCATTGCAACACGGCGCCGTTCGACAACAACGACCTCAGGATGGCGCTGAAGCTCGCGATCGACCGTGAGGAGATGCTGAACAAGGTGCTGCGCGGCTATGGCTCGCTCGGCAACGACTTCCCGATCAATGCGTCCTATCCGCTGTTCTCCGAGATCGAGCAGCGCAAGTACGATCCCGACAAGGCCAAGTTCCACTACAAGAAATCAGGCCATGACGGCACCGTTCTGCTTCGGACCTCGGACGTCGCCTTCCCGGGCGCCGTCGATGCGTCCCAGCTCTTCCAGCAGAGCGCGGCCAAGGCCGGCATCAAGATCGAGCTCAAGCGCGAGCCCGGCGACGGCTACTGGAACGAGGTCTGGAACAAGCAGCCCTTCTGCGCCTCCTATTGGGGTGGCCGCTCGACGCAGGACCAGATGTATTCGACCGCCTATCTGTCGACGGCCGACTGGAACGACACGCGTTTCAAGCGCCCGGACTTCGACAAGATGGTGCTGGCGGCGCGTGCCGAGTTGGACGAAGCCAAGCGCAAGCAGATGTACCACGACATGGCTGTCCTGGTGCGCGACGAAGGCGGCCTGATCCTGCCGATGTTCAACCAGTTCATCGACGCGACCGGCGCCAAGGTGGACGGCTGGGTGGACGATCCGCATCAGGAACTGATGAACGGCTACGCCCTCGCGAAGTGCTGGCTGCAGGCCTGAGTGCGGCTTTGCAGAGATGTCGTCACCCATTCTGAAACTAATCGCCCAGCGCATTGCGCTGGGCATCCTCCTTCTGTTGGCCATCTCGGTCCTGATCTTCGCCGGCACGCAGATTCTGCCCGGCGACGTCGCGCAAGCCATTCTGGGACAATCGGCGACACCGGAGTCGCTGGCCAATCTGCGCGAGCAGCTTGGGCTGAACGATCCGGCCTATGTCAGGTATTTCCATTGGCTCGGCGGCGTCTTGACCGGTGACCTCGGGACCGCGATGTCGAGCGGGCAGGATATCGCCACCTCGATCAAGGGCCGGCTGTGGAACACGCTGTTCCTCGCCTTCTGGGCGGCGATCGTGGCCGTGCCGCTGGCGATTATCCTGGGCCTGATCGCCGTGCGCTACCGCAATGGCTGGGTCGACAAGCTGATCTCGGGGCTGGCGCTCGCCTCGACCTCCTTCCCGGAATTCTTCATCGGCTATCTCCTGGTCTATTTCTTCGCGGTGAAATGGCAGATCTTCCCCGCCATCTCGACCGTCTATGACGGCATGCCTTTCGGCGAGCGCATGCAGGCCATCGCGCTGCCGGCGACGGCGCTGACGCTGGTCGTGCTCGCCCACATGATGCGCATGACGCGCGCGGCGATCCTCAACGTCATGCAGTCGGCCTATGTCGAGACGGCGGAACTCAAGGGACTTTCGGCCTTCTCGGTCATCCGCAAGCATGCTTTTCCGAACGCGATCGCGCCGATCATAAACGTCGTCATGCTGAACCTTGCCTATCTCATCGTCGGCGTCGTCGTGGTCGAGGTCATCTTCGTCTATCCCGGCATGGGGCAATATCTGGTCGACCACGTCACCAAGCGCGACGTGCCGGTGGTGCAGGCGGTCGGCCTGATCTTCGCCGCCGTCTACATCAGCCTCAACATCATCGCGGACATAGCGGCGATCGTCGCCAATCCGCGTCTCAGACACCCAAAGTGAGGGGGCGGGTATGCTCGATATTAAACGCATCCCCATCCCCGCCCTGATCGGCCTGGTGCTGACCGCCCTGTTCGTGCTGGCGGCGATCTTCGCGCCGTGGATTTCACCCCATGACAATGCCGAGATCGTCGGCGACGTCTGGGAACCGATGTCGGCGGTTCATTGGCTGGGCACCGACAATCTCGGCCGCGATCTGTTGTCGCGCATGATCTACGGCGCCCGCATCACCCTGTTCATCGCCGTGCTGGCCACCGCGCTGTCGTTTTCGCTCGGCGCCATACTGGGCTTTTCGGCCGCCGTGTTCGGCGGCTGGTTCGACACCATCCTGTCGCGCCTCGTCGATCTCCTGATGTCGATCCCGACATTGATCATGGCCCTGGTCGTGCTTTCCGTGCTGCCGACGAACCTGGTGACGCTGATCCTGGTGATGGGCGTTCTCGATTCGACGCGTGTCTATCGCCTGTCGCGCGCGGTCGCCGTCGACATCAACGTCATGGATTACGTCGAAGCCGCCAAGCTGCGCGGCGAAGGCAGCGCCTGGATCATCTTCCGCGAGATTCTGCCCAATGCGCTGTCGCCGCTGGTCTCGGAACTCGGCCTGCGCTTCATCTACGCGGTGCTGTTCCTGTCGACGCTGTCCTTTCTCGGCCTTGGCGTACAACCGCCGGACGCCGACTGGGGCGGCATGGTCAAGGAGAACAAGGACGGCATCGTCTTCGGCATCGCCGCCGCGCTCATTCCGGCTGCCGCGATCGCGGCCCTTGCCATCTCGGTCAACCTTGTCGCCGACTGGATCCTCAACCGCACGACAAGCCTGAAGGGAGGACGCGGGTGATGGCTGACGGCAAGGCAAAGTCCACCCCTCTGCTCGACATCCGCAATTTGCGCATCGAGGCCACTGTGTATCCCCCCGGCGAGGCGCCGAAGAACATTGTGTTGGTGCACGATGTTTCGCTGACGCTGGAGAAGGGCAAGGTGCTCGGCCTGATCGGCGAATCCGGTGCCGGCAAATCAACCATCGGACTGTCGTCCATGGGCTATGGCCGTGGCGGCGTGCGCATCACCGGCGGCGAGGTGATCCTCAACGGCCGCGACATCCTGAAGGGCGGCAAGGAAGGTTTTCGCAAGCTGCGCGGCCGCGAGGTCTGTTATGTCGCGCAGTCGGCGGCAGCCGCCTTCAATCCGGCGCACAGGCTGATGGACCAGGTGGTGGAAGCCACGCTGCTGCATGGTACGGCAACCCGCGCGGAGGCCGAGAAGCGGGCTGTCGCGCTGTTCAGGAAGCTCAGCCTGCCCAATCCGGAAACCATCGGCGAACGGTTTCCGCACCAAGTTTCGGGCGGCCAGCTGCAGCGTGTCATGACGGCGATGGCGCTTTGTTCGGAACCCGACCTGATCGTCTTCGACGAGCCGACGACGGCGCTCGACGTGACGACACAGATCGACGTGCTGGCGGCGATCAAGGACGCCATCCGCGACACCCATGTGGCGGCGCTCTACATCACCCACGACCTTGCCGTCGTCGCCCAAGTGTCGGACGAGATCATGGTGCTGCGCCACGGCCGCCTGGTCGAATGGGGCGGCACCCGCCAGATCATCAAGGAACCGCGCCAGGAATACACCAATGCGCTGGTCTCGGTGCACGAGATCGAACACCAGGAGCAGAACCCGGGCGCCACGCCGTTCCTGTCGGTCAAGAACGTCACCGCCGCCTATGGCGGCGGCCAGGTCAAAGTGCTCAAGAACGTCTCGGTCGACATCTATCCGGGCCAGACGCTGGCCGTGGTTGGCGAGTCCGGTTCCGGCAAGTCGACGCTGGCGCGAGCCATCACCGGCCTGTTGCCGCCCGAACAGGGCACGGTAACCTTTGACGGGCGCCCGCTCGCCAACCGGCTTGCCGACCGGCCGAAGGAGGACCTGCGGCAGTTGCAAATGATCTACCAGATGGCCGACGTGGCGATGAACCCGCGCCAGACTGTCGGTACCATCATCGGCCGGCCGCTCGAATTCTATTTCGGCATGCGCGGCAGGGAACGCGACAAGCGCGTCGCCGAACTGCTCGATGAGATCGAGATGGGCAAGGGCTTCGTCGACCGCTATCCGGCGGAGCTTTCGGGAGGCCAGAAACAGCGTGTCTGCATCGCCCGCTCGCTAGCGGCCAAGCCGAAGCTGATCATCTGCGACGAGGTGACATCGGCACTCGACCCGTTGGTGGCCAACGGCATCCTCAAGCTGCTGCTCAACCTGCAGCAACACGAAAAGGTCGCCTACCTCTTCATCACCCACGACCTGGCGACGGTGAAGTCGATCGCCGATTCGATCGCGGTGATGTATCGCGGCGAGGTGGTGCGCTACGGCTCCAAGAGCAAGGTGCTGACACCGCCCTTCGACGCCTATACCGACCTTCTCTTGTCGTCCGTTCCGGAAATGGAGATCGGCTGGCTGGAAAAGGCGATCAAGGGCCGGCGCATGGCCAGCGCGGGGAACTAGAGTGGCTGCTTAGGGCGATGTTGTGACGCCAAACGAGTTGCTAGAGTACCAAACTCACTTTGAGGGCTATCAGAGTTTTCTGACTGGAGATGCTGAGAAAGATGCCTGCTGGCATTTTGAAGCCCAGGAGACGCACGCGATTTGCGTTCTTAGTGCTATCCAAGGTGTTCAGCTGGAGATAATCGAGCTTAGCGCTATAATTAAGAATGAGGATGCATATTACAACCTAAACTTCGGGGCTGCTCGCCGCTCTCGGATGATATCGGGAGCTTTTCGTCAGCTACATTATTTGATCGCTCCAAATCGAAGCGAACCGATGTTGCACGACGACGTTTTTGAAGCGGCACGAGCACTTAACGACATATATATTCACACGCGAGGATTTCTCGACAATTATGCGTGGGCCTTGGTCCATCTATTCGGCGATGAGGCATCAAAAGCGCTGCACCGGGGCGAGGTTGATTTGTTCGGAAAGAAGTTCCTGTCGACCTCTAGTTTCTCGGAATTCAAGGACGTTCTAGCCCCCTTCGCCAACTGGAACCTAGAACTCAAGGAAAGGCGCGATCCCGTAGCGCATCGCATCCCACTTTCTGTCCCTCCATCGTTTCTCAACGATACTGACCAGGCCGAATTTTCGGAAGTAAACAAGCGGTTTGAAGCCGCACGGAAGCTATTGTCGGAAGTAACCCAAAATGGCGAAACGCCACCTGAAGCCGATGCGGCTGCCGCCGAAGCTGACAAACTTTATGAACGCCTTCAGAAAATTGGGAGATTTGCGCCGATAATCGTTCATGATCCAAAGGAGGGGGGCACCCGGATTTATCCAACAGTCCCCCACGATATCGGAAGGCTGGTACGGATCAGCCGAGAACTAAACCACAGAATTTCTAGAAGGCTTGGTTCCTAACCGCAGGAAGGCGATCAAAGGACGAACTCCGTCATCCGTGTGCAATGAGTCGTACGCTAGGCAGGGTCGGGCCGAAGCCAACAAAGCACGCCAAATTGTTTTTCAACAAGGGGTAGGACATGAAGACTGAACTTGATCATCTCGCTGATCTCGCTGATCTCGCTGGCCAGGGCCGGATATCGCGTCGCGACTTTCTTGGCCGCACCGCGGCGCTTGGCGTATCCGCCGCGCTGGCAACGACGCTGGCCGGGAAAGCCTTCGCACAGAGCCCGGTCAAGGGCGGCATCCTCAAGGCTGGCCTGCAGGGCGGCGAGTCGACCAACAGCCTCGACCCGGCGCTCAACCTCAGCCAGGTCACCTACAGTTTCAGCAAGCAGTGGGGCGAGTACCTTGCCCGGCTGAGCCCGGACAACAAGCTCGTCAACCTGATCGCCGAAGACATCGGCGCTTCCAAGGACGCCAAGACGTGGACGATCAAGATCCGCGACGGCATCGAATTCCACAATGGCAAGACCGTCAACGCCGAAGACGTTGCCGCCACCATCGAGCGCCATGCCGACGAGAAGTCGAAGTCGGGCGCGCTGGGCATCCTGAAGAACATCAAGGGTGTCAAGGCCAGCGGCAAGGAAGTCATCGTCACGCTCGGCGATGCGGACGCCGATTTCCCCTATCTGATGGCCGACTACCACCTCGTCATCCAGCCGAATGGCGGCAAGGACAATCCGAACGCCGGCATCAGCGCCGGTCCCTACAAGGTCACCGTCAACCAGCCGGGCGTGCGTCATGGCGGCGAGCGCTTCGCCAACTACTGGCAAGGCGACAAGTTGGGCCATGCCGACCAGGTCGAGATCGTCGTCATCAATGACGCGACGGCGCGGCTTGCCGCGCTGCAGGGCGGCCAGGTGCACATGATCAATCGCGTCGAGCCGAAGGTTGTCGACTTGGTCAAGCGTATTGCCGGCGTCAGCATCGAGAACGTCTCAGGCAAGGGCTACTATCCCTTCAACATGTTCTGCGACACCAAGCCCTTCGACAACAACGACCTGCGCATGGCGCTTAAGCTCGCCATGGACCGCGACGAGTTGTTGGAGAAGATCCTGCGCGGCTACGGCTCGGTCGGCAACGACTTCCCGATCAACGAAGCCTATCCGTTGTTCACTGCCATCGAACAACGCAAGTTCGATCCCGAGAAGGCGGCAGCACTGTACAAGAAATCCGGACACAGTGGCTCAATCGTGCTGCGCACGTCGGACGTTGCCTTCCCGGGTGCCGTCGATGCGGCCCAGCTTTACCAGCAGAGCGCGGCCAAGGCCGGAATAAAGATCGAGATCAAGCGTGAGCCCGGCGACGGCTACTGGTCCGAAGTCTGGAACAAGCAGCCTTTCTCGCTCTCCTACTGGGGTGGACGCGCCACCCAGGACCAGATGTATTCCACCGGCTATGTCTCGACCGCCGACTGGAACGACACGCGCTTCAGGCGGCCGGAATTCGACAAGATGCTGTTCACGGCGCGCGGCGAGCTCGATCAGGACAAGCGCAAGGCGATCTACCACGACATGGCGATGCTGATGCGCGACGAAGGCGGCCTGATCGTGCCGTTCTTCAACCAGTTCATCGACGCCGCCGCCACCAACAAGATCAGCGGCTTCGTCAAGAGCCCAATCGGCGAAATGATGGACGGCTACGCGCTAGGCGAGTGCTGGCTGAACGCCTGATGCTTGCCTGCCACTGAAAAGCGGCGCGTGTCCGTGCGACCCGCGGCGCACTCGATTCAACAGACAATCGCATGGAGCTGCCCGTGGCGCTCAAGACCAAGCTTCTGCTGATCATCCTCGATGGCGTGCCCTACCGGAACTGGCGCCGGCTGATGGGCAATCTCGAAGGCTGGGTGCAATCGGGCGAGGCGCGGGTCTGGAAAATGCGCTCGGTACTGCCGTCGACCTCGGCCTGCTGTTATGCCTCGATCCACACCGGCGTGTCGCCGCAGGTGCACGGGATCCTGTCCAACGAGAACCGCTTCCGCGTCGCGCAGCCGGACATTTTCTCGGAAGTCAGCAAGGCCGGGGGCAAGACAGGTGCCGTCACCCATTCCTACTGGTCGGAATTCTTCCGCTCCTACCCTTTCGACCTTATCGAGGACATGGAGTATGACGAGCCTGGCGGGCCGATCACGCATGGCCGCTTCCACACCATGACCGGCTACAATCTCAAGAACCAGATGACGCCGAGCGACGTCGACCTGTTCGCGACGCTGACCATGCTCACCCGGCGCCACGGCATCGACTACGGCATCCTGCACACCTGCACGCTGGATTCGATGGGCCATCGCTTCGGCCATAACTGTCACGAGATGGACCATGCCTGCTACGCCATGGACGCCATGTTGGCGGCCTTCCTGCCGGGCTGGATCGACGCCGGTTACGAGGTCATGGCCACCGCCGACCACGGCCAGACCGACCGCGGCCACCATGGCGGCCATGACGACGAGATGCAGGATTTCGCCCTTTATTATTTTGGCCAGGGCAAGGGGCCGGAGGCGGGTGTGCTGCTTGATCAGTTGCAGCTCGCGCCGACCATTTTGAGTCGGCTTGGCGTGCCGGTGCCGGCGACGATGAAGGCGAAGCCGTTTCTGGGATGAGCGGCCGCCCGTCCCTCCTCCCCACAGGGGAGAAGGGAAAAAACCGCACCACTGGCCACGTTCCCACTCTTCGGTTAGCCTCCGCAAATTCCTTGGCGGAGGATGAACCTTTTTGGACCGATCGGCGACAGAGCAGACAGGAGCCAGGCGGCTCAACCGGCCATGACGGCGGCGGCGGAGACCGATCGCGCGCTTGTCGACCGGGTCGCGAAGGGCGACCGGGCCGCCGTGCGGCTCCTGTTCATGCGTCACCACGCGCGGATCTACCGCTTCGTGGCGCGCCAGACGGGATCGGAAATGATGGCTGACGATATCGCCAACGAAGTGTTTCTCGAACTGTGGCGCCAGGCGCCGGGCTTCGAAGGGCGCTCCGAAGTCTCGACATGGCTGCTCGGCATCGCCCGCTTCAAGGCGCTCTCGCTGCTGCGCAAGAAGAAGGAAGACTGGATCGACGACGAGGCCGCGGCGCAAGTGCCCGACAGCGCCGATACGCCCGAGGTCGTCACCATGAAGGAGGACAAGGCCGCCGCCTTGCGCCGCCTCATCGACGCCCTGCCCGAGGAGCACCGCACGGTGATCGACCTCGCCTATTATCAAGGGCAATCGGTGACCGAGATCGCGCAGGTGCTCGACATCCCGGTCGCGACCGTCAAGACCCGGATGTTCTACGCCCGCAAGAAACTCGGCGAAGCCCTGAAGGCCGCCGGTTACGACAGGGGGTGGCCATGAGCGCCGCTGAAAAGATGTCGCGCCGCGACGAAATGGAAACGCTGCTGCCGTTCTACCTGAACGGTTCGCTCGAAGGCTCCGACCTCGAAGCCATCGAAGAGTGGCTGGCCAGCGATCCGGCGGCACTTGCGGCACTTGGCGAGGCGGAAGCCGAATTCTCCGGCACGTCGGCGGCCAATGAGGCGATCCGCCCGCCGGCCGATGCGCTCAGCCGCTTCGCCAAGGCGCTCGACGCCGAGGCAGGGCCCGCACGCATGCCGGCAAGCGCGTCCTGGCTGGCGCAGGCCTGGGGCCGCTTCATGGCGGTGCCGGTCGGGGTCGCCTGGGCGACGGCCGCGGTGCTGCTTGGCTTGATCGCGGTGCAATCGCTGGTGCAGCCTGGCGGCAAGGGCGGAAATTTCGAGATCGCCGGCACGGAAGAGGATCTGGCCAAGATGCCGTTCGCGCTGGTCAAATTCAAGCCGGATGCCAGGATGGCCGACATCGCCGTCTTCCTCGACGCCAACAAGCTCAAGATCATCGGCGGACCGACCGCCGACGGTGTTTTCAAGCTCGCCATTCCGGCGACGACCGCCGCCGACTACGACAAGGCGCGCGGCCTTATTGCCGCCCAGCCTTTCGCGGAAACTGTGATCGAGGGAAGGAAACCGGCCGATGGCGGCTGAGGCGCTCGTTCGATTTGCGGCGATCCTTGCGGCGGCGATGACAATCGCCCCCGTGCCTGCATCGGCGCAGACCAACGCCACCAACCCCGACCGCGCGAAAATCGATTGTAGCAACGAGGCCAATGCGACAGCGGCCGACTGCGTCAAGGACGGCGGCGGCGCCAAGGGCGGGTCGGGTGCGGCAGAGGCCGGCGCTGTTTTTCTGCCCGCCCTGATCGTCGACCTCTTCCCCAACCCCATCGCCCCTCCGGCACCGGTACCGACACCACGGCCGGGACCCGCCACACCGCCCGGAGGCAACCAGGCCGGCCCGCCGCCGGGTGGGCCGATCGTCTCGCCGACCGATCTCATCGCCGTCCAGCCGCGGCGCGCCGTGACCGGCGAATTCGTGCCCGACGAGGTGCTGGTGACCGTCGATGGCGATGCCGGTGCCGTGCAGCAGATCGCCGCCTCCTTCGGCCTTGAAGTGCGCTCGCAGCGCCAGTCCCGTCTGCTCGGCACCACTTTGGTGCGTTTCGGCATTCCCGATGGCCGCCCGGTCGGCGTCGTGCTGGCGCAGCTTGCCGCCGATGGCCGCACGCAACGCCGCGAGCCCAACCATATCTACTCGCTGCAGCAGGCGGCCGGCATCGTCAATTATGCCTTCGACCGCATCGCGCTCGACGCCAAACAGGCGAGCGGCGAGAACGTGCGCATCGCCGTCATCGATACCGGCATCGACGACACCAACCCGGCACTTGCCGGCGTCATCGCCGGACAGTTCGACGCCATGCCGGACGTGCCGATCGAAAAGCGCGATCACGGCACCTCGATCGACGGTCTGATTGCCGGCGTCGGCGCGCTGGAAGGCATGGCGCCGGGCGCCAGAATCTACCACGCGCGCGCCTTCGAGGGCGGCAAGTCGACCATGGACGTCATCCTGTCGGCGCTCGACTGGGCGGCGGACCAGAATGTCAGCATCATCAATATGAGCTTCGTCGGCCCGAAAAACGACCTGCTCGGCACCGCCTGCCGCAATGCCCGCGCGCTCGGCATGGTGCTGGTCGCGGCGGCCGGCAACAACGGGCCGAAGGCGCCATACGGCTACCCGGCCGCCTTCGACGGCGTCATCGCGGTAACGGCCACCGACGCCAAGGACGGACTGATGCCGCAGGCCAATCGCGGCGCCTATGTCTTCATCTCGGCGCCCGGGGTCGAGATGGTGGCGCCGAGCGGCGCCGGCTCGGACGTCGTCACCGGCACCTCGTTTGCCGCGGCAATCGTCAGCGGCGCCATCGCCAACCTCATCCATGCCACGCCCGACCGCTCGGCCGACGACATCGAGAAGGCGCTTGCGGCGACCGCGAAGGATCTCGGGCTTAAGGGGCGCGACAATGATTTCGGCTATGGGCTGCTGGACACCAAGGCCGCAGAGGCGGCGAAGGAATAGCCGGCGATGGCTCAGGCCACGCTTTGCCGGGGACGGAGCAGGAGCCAGAACGCGGCGATGTGCGTGATCATCAGCAGCGGCACATAGATGATCGGGATCGCATAGGTAGCACCCAACTGGCCCGCGTGTTCCGGAAGGCCAGTCTGGATGGCGTGGTAATAGTCGGCGACGAGGTCGACCATGCCTGTCAGATTGAAGGCGACGACGAATGTCCCGAAGAGCGGGCGAACTCGCACCGTGAGCAATGCCAGCATGGCCAGCACGCCGGTGGCGAAGTCGCCATAGGCGGCGAACACGGCGAAGCCGGCGGGCAGATCGGGACCGACGACGCCTGGAAGCAGGAAGACGAGCCCGAAGAAGCGGAAGCTGTGCAGCGTGGCCATGGCGCGTAGCGCCGCCACGCGATCCATGCTGCTCAACCAAGGCATGCCATAGGCACGGAAGCAGAGCAGCCATGCGAGATAGCCGAGAACGAGCTGGACCTGGAACAGTATTTGCGTCGACATCTGGTTTTCTCGCACAGGTGGTCGCGCGGTTCCGCGCGCTTCGACCCTTAGCTAAACCTGCTTCCAGAGTTCGACCATCCGCTGTAATCAGAACAACCCATGAAGCAGAGCTACACAATACGGCACGGCGCGCTGGACGGAGTCGAGGTGTTCCTGGCTGTCGCAAGGCACCGGAATTTCCGCCGTACCGCCGCCGAGCTTGCAGTAACGCCGTCCGCCGTGAGCCAGGCGGTGCGCGCGTTGGAAGCGCGCTTGGGAACCGCGCTGTTCGTCCGCACGACGCGCAGCGTCGGCTTGACCGAACCCGGTCAGAGGTTTCTTGACCGCGCCGGCCCGGCCTTCGAAGAACTCGTCTCGGCCGGCGAGGCCGCCCGCGATGTAGGCCAGCGGCCGACAGGGCTTCTGCGCATGTCGGTGCCCCGCGCCGTCGTGCCGCTGATCCTGGAGCCGATGATCGCGTCGTTCTGCCGGGCTTATCCCGAGATCGAGCTGGAGATCGCCGCGAGCGACGAGATGGTCGATCTCGCGGCCGGCGGCTACGATGCCGGCATCCGGCTTGGCCAGTTCATCGCGCCCGACATGGTCGCGGTGCGGCTGACGCCGCCATTCTCCTTCGTGGTCGTTGGCAGCCCGGACTATCTCGAGCGCCACGGCACCCCCGAACAGGTCAGCGATCTCAGCCGCCATGCCTGCCTGCGCCTGCGCCGCGCGAACGGCGCCATCGCGCACTGGTCCTTCGCCGACGGCAACGGAGCGATCGAGGCGGCGGTCTCAGGCCCACTGATCGCGCACGACTATCCGACCTTGCTGGGAGCCGCGATCCAGGGCGTCGGCCTGGCGCAGGTGCCTCGGCCCGTCGCCGACGGCGCCATCGCTCAGAGAAAGCTCGAGCCGGTGCTGGAGGGCTTTGCCGGCGCGACGCCGGGCGTTTTCCTCTATCATCCCGGCAAACGCCAGGTCCTGCCGAAGCTGCGCGCCTTCATCGATCATCTCAAGTCCGCGGACTGAACGCCTCGCCCCAGGAGGCGGTCTCGATCAACCCGCCGCGAGGGACCCGGTCCGACGGACGAGCAGAAGCGCCGCGCATCCGAACCCGGCAATGGCCAAGGCGACGATCGACAGCCAGCGTATCAATACCGCCTGCTCATCCCGACCGATAACCCGGTAGAGGCCATTGATCTCGACCATTTCCGAGCTGGACAAGCGCTTCTTGGGCAGCGTTCGATCGGTGTAGAAGTATTTGGTCATGGCATTGAACTCGAGTTCGCTGCCGTTGAACATTTCGGTGGGGTTCAGGTCGGAGGTGACATGGCCCGCATAGTTGCGTTCCTGCGTGGAGCGTATGTCAACGGTGTTGAAGTCCGGCTTGGCGGCGCCCGCATGAAACCAGCCGGGCGAAAACACGTCCACCGGCCCGGAACGCGGCAGGTGCGTGATCGGCTGGTTGACGATTTCGATCACTTTCCGCTCTGCCCGCGCGGCTTCCGCGTTTGCTGTTTCGATGCCTGGCAACGTCCAGAAGGCAGCGCCGGCAACGGTCAGCAAGAGCGCCGCCAGGCCAATCAGAGGCACGAGACGGCCGGTCGTGCGCACCGGTGTCGCGATGCGGCCAACCGAGGCAGCCGGAGCGCGGCTCGCGCGCCCGCGCCGGCCGAAAGCCGTGCCTGGCTGATCGATTTTCATCGACCTATGTTGAGATAAGCGGGCTAACGCAGGGTTAAGAGGCACTCGATTTGGGGCTGACCTTAGCCCGGCGCCCCGGCAACCGAGCCCCTGATCACCAGGTCGACCGGCCAGACCTCGCCGCGCGCGCCCTCTTCGAGGCCTGAAATCCGTGCCGCCAGCCGCTCGGCGATGCGCGCGCCGGCCAGCCGGATGGAGGAGCGTGTCGTCGACAGCGGCACGGAAAAATTTTCCGGCTTCAGCCAGGGAAAGACATCGTCATGGGCAATCAGCGAGACGTCGCCGGGAATGCTGAGCCCGAGATCGCGCACCGCGCGCACGACGCCGAGCGCCATGATCAGGCTGGAGCAGGCGATTGCCGTCGGCGCGCCGTCCTGTTCGAGCAGACGCCGGGCGGCGCGATAGCCGTTCTCTTCGGTCATGACGACGGAAGAGACATGGCGATCGTCCAACATCAGGCCGCTCGCGGCCAGCGCCCGGCGCATCCCGCGCTCGCGGTGAATGGCGAAGGTTTCCCTGTCATCGCCGTTGATCAGCGCCAGCCGCCGGTGACCGAGCTGGACGAGCAGCCGGGCCGCCTCGTGGAAAGCACCCTCATTGTCGATATCGAGATAGGGATAGTCGAAACCGGAGCCCTCGCTGCGGCCATGGACGATGAAGGGAATGCCGAGCGTATTGACCAGCGCCACGCGCCGGTCGGTGGGCCTGGGCGAGGAGATGTAGACGGCATCGACCTGCCGGTTGGCGACGATGCGCCGATAAGTGGTCTCCTGATCGTCGGCGTCAGCCGGCGACAGGACGAGGTCGAGCTCGTGCGAGCGGGCATAGTCGCCAAGACCGGAGAGGAATTCGACGAAATGCGGGTCGATGTCGACGGCCGCACCCGTCGGCAGGACGTAGCCGATCATTCCGGACTTGCCGGTGGCCAGCCGGCGCGCGCTCGGATTGGGACGATAGCCGTGGCGCTTGGCGGCATCCATGACGCGCGTGCGGGTTTCCTCGTTGACTTCGGGATAGCCGTTCAGCGCCCGGCTCACGGTTGTCTGCGAAAGCGCCAGCATATGCGCGAGTTGCTTGAGGTTCACGAGAGGCCTCCTGCCTCAAAGCGCTTTCAAATTGAATCGACCCAAACGCCATTCAGGACGCGGCCATGTCGCAAGGACCATAAGCGTGCCGGGACTGGGTTTGAAACAAAAATTGCTGTTGCAGTGCCGAAAAAGCATGCTGCGGTGCACTTTCTACGACCCGGGCGGCTGGGAATTAAATCGATTAGCTTGCCAGCCCCCTTGACTCCCGACCGATTCAATGGCCAGATCGCCAAAGCCAAAGCGCTTTGGAAGACTCTTCGAAAGGTTGCGGTTCCTTTGCGACTGAGTCACAGTCCTGCGGCGTCGGCGGGCGGAATGGAGGTTCCGTCCGGTGTATGTGACCCACTGGGAGGAATACCGATGAAGAGAATGCTTTTGCTGGGTGTTGCGTCCGCCGCATTCGCCCTGAGCGCGCCCGCGCATGCCGAACTGAAGTTCAAGCCGGGCGAGGATTCGAAGTTTCACTGGGCGAATTACGACGACCTCAAGAAAGTCGACCTCAAGGGCGAAACCCTGTCGATCTTCGGACCATGGCGCGGCGAGGACGAGACGCTTGTCCGGTCCGTACTCGATTATTTCTCCGAGGCCACCGGCGCTGAGGTCAAATATTCCTCGTCCGAGAATTACGAGCAGCAGATCGTCATCGACACCCAGGCCGGCAGCCCGCCCAACATCGCCGTGCTGCCGCAGCCGGGCCTCATCCAAGACCTTGCTTCCAAGGGCGTGCTGACCCCGCTCGGCGACGACGTCGCGGCCTGGGTGAAGGAGAATTATGCCGCCGGCGACTCCTGGGCCAAGCTTGGCACCTACAACGGCAAGGACGGCAAGCCCGGCTTCTACGCGCTTCCCTACAAGATCGACGTGAAAGGGCTGGTCTGGTACTCGCCCGACAATTTCGAGGAAGCCGGCTACAAGGTGCCGACGACGCAGGAAGAACTGGCCGAGCTCGAGAAGAAGATCATCGCTGACGGCGGCAAGCCGTGGTGCATCGGGCTTGGCTCGGGCGGCGCGACCGGCTGGCCGGCGACCGACTGGGTCGAGGACATCATGCTGCGCACGCAGCCGCCCGAAGTCTACGACAAGTGGGTGAAGAACGAGATCCCGTTCACCGATCCGGCGGTGGTCAACGCCATCGACATCTTCGGCAAGATCGCCACCGACGACAAGATGGTCGACGGCGGCGCCAAGGCGGTCGCGGCGACTGACTTCCGAGACAGCCCGAAGGGTCTCTTCACCGTGCCGCCGAAGTGCTACATGCACCATCAGGCATCGTTCATCCCTTCCTTCTTCCCCGAGGGCACTAAGCTCGGCCAGGACGCCGACTTCTTCCCCTACCCGCCCTACGCCTCCAAGCCGGAACTGGGCACGCCGCTCGAAGTCGCAGGAACGCTGGTGATGATCACCAAGGATTCCAAGGCGTCGCGCGAATTCATCAAGTTCCTGCAGATGCCGCTCGCGCATGAATTGTGGATGGCGCAGAAGAGCTTCGTCACCCCCTTCAAGGGGGCCAACAAGGACGCCTATGGCAGCGACGCGCTGAAGAAGCAGGGCGAAATCCTGGTCGGCGCCACGACGGTGCGCTTCGACGGCTCAGACCTGATGCCAGGCAAGGTCGGCGCCGGCTCCTTCTGGACCGGCATGATCGACCTGGTCGGCGGCAAGTCCGCCCAGGACGTCGCCGCCGACATCCAGAAGAGCTGGGACGCCATCAAATAGGCCGCCGCGGCGACCTGATCCTTCCTGATCTTTTTACTGGATCCGGGCTTCGGCCCGGATCCGACCGGCGGCGCACGCCGAAGCCTTCGCGTTTCGATTGTTCCGAACAACTGAAAGTCGGTGCATCCGATCGCCAGCATTCGCCTGGCCGGTCATGCGCAGGGAGAGGGACCCATGGCGACTCAGATTTTCTCGGCAATATTCGTCATCATCATCGGTGTCGGCGGCTGCGTCGCCTATTTCTGGGGCGCCAACAAACTGCTCGACCTGATCTTCCCCGCGCGCGGGGTGTCGGGGACGGCCGCCGTCAACAATCTGCGCCGGCAGGGACTGGTGCGGCCCTGGCTGTTCGTCGGTCCGGCGCTGATCATCCTGACCATCTACCTGGTCTATCCGGTGATCGCGACGTTGTGGCTGTCTTTCTTCGACCGCGGCGGCACGAGTTTCGTGGGATTCGCCAACTACGAATGGGCGCTGCGCGATCCGGATCTGCGGAACGCGATCCGCAACAACATATTGTGGCTGGCGGTGGTGCCGGCGGCCTGCACCTTCCTCGGCCTCATCATCGCCGTGCTTACCGACAAGATATGGTGGGGCACGATTGCCAAGAGCCTGATCTTCCTGCCGTTGGCCATCTCGTTCGTCGGCGCCAGCGTGATCTGGAAGTTCATCTACGAATATCGCGGCGAGGGCCAGATCCAGATCGGCCTGCTCAACGCCATCATCCAGTATTTCGGCGGCCAGCCGCAGGTCTGGATATCGCTGCCGTTCTGGAACAATTTCTTCCTGATGGTCATCCTGATCTGGATCCAGACCGGCTTCGCCATGGTCATCCTGTCATCGGCTCTGCGCGGCATCCCCGAGGAAACACTCGAAGCCGCGGTCATCGACGGCGCCAACCCGTTCCAGATCTTCTGGAAGATCATGGTGCCGCAGATCTGGGGCACCATCGCGGTGGTATGGACCACCATCACCATCCTGGTGCTGAAAGTCTTCGACATCGTCCTGACCATGACCAACGGCCAATGGAACAGCCAGGTGCTGGCCAATCTGATGTTCGACTGGATGTTCCGCGGCGGCGGCGATTTCGGCCGCGGCGCGACCATAGCCATCATCATCATGATCGCCGTCATTCCGATCATGATCTGGAACATCCGCCAGGCCAACAAAGAGACGGGAGGGCACTGAGATGGCCGTCGCGACCGGAAATTCCTTCGCCAGCCGTTTCGGCGTCCATATCGCGGTGCTCGTCTTCGTGGTGATCTGGACCATTCCCACGCTCGGCATCCTCGTCTCGTCGCTGCGCGACAAGGACCAGATCATCGCCTCGGGCTGGTGGAATTCCTTCGCCAGCTCCAGCCAGACGGAAGCCGGGCGGCTGCCCGCCGCCTCGGCGCAGACACAAAAAGACGGCAAGTTCGTTCTCGAGGGCAACATTTTCGGCGACGGGGCCAAGCGCAGCATCAGCGCCTTCGGCGTCAAGGCGGCGGCACCGACGCAGTATCCCGCCGGCACATCGGCCGATCTCGGCGACGGCGTGACCCTGCAGGTCAATGCCGACGGCAGCTTCGTCATGGCCTCGCCCAAGGCGTTCGAGGGCGACCGGGGCCAGCGCGTCTACTACGCTTCGTCGGCGCCGCCGAAATTCACCACCGACAACTATCAGACCGTGCTGTTCTCCGAAGGCATCGGCCGCTCCTTCATGAATTCGCTGACGGTCACCATCCCGGCGACCGTCATCCCGATCCTGATCGCGGCCTTTGCCGCCTATGCGCTTGCCTGGATGCGTTTTCCAGGCCGCGCGCTCTTGATCGCGGTCGTCATCGGCCTGCTGGTGGTGCCGCTGCAGATGTCGCTCATCCCGCTGCTGAAGCTCTACAACGGCGTCGGCACGTTCTTCGGCGTGCCGTCCAAGACCTATCTCGGCATCTGGCTGGCGCATACCGGCTTCGGCCTGCCCTTCGCCATCTACCTCCTGCGCAGCTATATTGCCGGGCTGCCGCGCGAGATCATGGAATCGGCGCGCATCGACGGCGCCAGCGATTTCGAGATCTTCGTCAAGATCGTGCTGCCGCTGTCCTTCCCGGTGCTTGCCTCCTTCGCCATCTTCCAATTCCTGTGGGTATGGAACGATCTGCTGGTGGCAATGGTTTTCCTCGGGACGGCGCCCGACCAGATCGTGCTGACGGCCAAGCTCAATGCGCTGCTCGGCTCGCGTGGCGGCAACTGGGAAATCCTGACGACATCGGCCTTCATCACCATCATCGTGCCGCTGATCGTCTTCTTCTCGCTGCAGCGCTATTTCGTCCGCGGGCTGCTGGCCGGCTCGGTGAAAGGAGGTTGAGACAATGCAATCGGCTTTGAAGGCGACTTCGAACCCAGACCCCGCCGTCGACCGCGACTGGTGGCGGGGCGCGGTGATCTACCAGATCTATCCGCGCAGCTATCAGGATTCCAATGGCGACGGCATCGGCGATCTCAAGGGCATCATCGGCAGGCTGCCCTACATTGCCGCCCTTGGCGCGGATGCGATCTGGATCTCGCCTTTCTTCAAATCGCCAATGAAGGATTTCGGCTACGACGTCTCGGATTATTGCGACGTCGACCCGATGTTCGGCACGCTGGCGGATTTCGATGCGCTGACGGCGGAGGCGCACCGGCTGGGCCTCAAGGTGATGATCGACGAGGTGCTGTCGCATACAGCCGACATCCATCCCTGGTTCAAGGAAAGCCGCTCGAGCCGCGCCAATGCCAAGGCCGACTGGTATGTCTGGGCCGACGCAAGTCCTGACGGCACGCCACCCAACAACTGGCTGTCGATCTTCGGCGGCTCGGCCTGGCAGTGGGACACCAGCCGGCAGCAATACTACCTGCACAATTTCCTGGCCGAGCAGCCGGACCTCAACTTCCATAACGCGGAAGTCCAGAACGCGCTCCTCGACGTCACCCGCTTCTGGCTGGAGCGCGGCGTCGATGGCTTCCGCCTCGACACCATCAATTTCTACTTCCACAGCCAGGGGTTGGAAAACAACCCGCCGCTGCCGCCGGAAAAGCGCAACGACCAGACCGCGCCGGCGGTCAACCCCTACAACTACCAGGACCATATCTACGACAAGAGCCGGCCGGAGAACCTCGCCTTCCTGGAGCGCTTCCGGGCGCTGCTCGACGAATATCCGGCGACCGCCGCTGTCGGCGAGGTCGGCGATTCGCAGCGCGGGTTGGACGTGGTCGCCGCCTATACCGCCGGCGGCAAGCGCGTGCATATGTGCTATTCCTTCGACTTCCTGGCGCCGGAAAAGATCAGCGCCGCCAAGGTCCGCTCGGTGCTGGAAGCTTTCGGCAGGGTGGCCAGCGACGGCTGGTCGTGCTGGGCGTTTTCCAACCATGACGTGATGCGCCCGGCCTCGCGCTGGGCCACCGGCGAAGCCGACCCGACGGCCTATCTCAAGGTGATCTCGGCCTTGCTGATGTCGCTGCGCGGCTCGGTCTGCATCTACCAGGGCGAGGAACTCGGGCTCGGCGAGGCCGAACTGCGCTTCGAGGATTTGCAGGACCCCTACGGCATTCGCTTCTGGCCGGAATTCAAGGGCCGCGACGGCTGCCGCACGCCCATGGTATGGGATGGCAGCGCCAGGAATGGCGGCTTCTCGCAAGCAAAACCCTGGCTGCCGGTGCCTGCAAAGCACCTGTCGCAGGCGGTCAACGTGCAGCAAGGTGACGAAACTTCCCTGCTCGAACACTACCGGCGCTTTCTCGCCTTTCGGCGCGCCCATCCGGCGCTGGCCAAGGGTGAAATCTCTTTCATCGAAAGCCAGGGCGACACCGTCGCCTTCACCCGCCGGGCGGGCAATGAAGAGATCGTCTGCGTCTTCAATCTGGGCGCCGCGCCGGCGAAGGTTGACCTCGGCAGCCGAACCCTTCAACCTTTGCCGGGACACGGATTTTCCGGGCAGGCAAGCACCGGTTCGGTCGAACTCGGCGGTTACGGCGCCTGGTTCGGGCGCATAGGCTAAAAACATCTGAGGAACCACTGGGAGAAAATCAATGGCCGATGTCAATTTGAGACAGGTGAAGAAGTCCTACGGCAATCTCAACATTCTCCACGGCATCGACCTCGACATCAAATCGGGCGAGTTCATCGTCTTCGTCGGCCCGTCGGGCTGCGGCAAGTCGACCTTGCTGCGCTCGATCGCCGGGCTCGAGGAAATCACCTCGGGTGAACTCAAGATCGACGGCGAGGTGGTCAACGACGTGCCGCCGTCGAAGCGCGGCATCGCCATGGTGTTCCAGTCCTACGCGCTCTATCCGCACATGACCGTCTACGACAACATGGCCTTCTCGATGAAGATCGGCAAGGAAAGCAAGGCCGAGATCGACAAGCGAGTGCGGCAGGCCGCCGAGATCCTGCAACTGACCAAATATCTCGACCGCCTGCCCAAGGCGATGTCGGGCGGCCAGCGCCAGCGTGTCGCCATCGGCCGCGCCATCGTGCGCAATCCGAAAGTGTTTCTGTTCGACGAACCGCTATCGAACCTCGACGCGGCACTGCGCGTCGCCACGCGTATCGAGATCGCCAAGCTCAAGGAATCGATGCCCAGCACGACCATGATCTATGTCACGCACGACCAGGTCGAGGCGATGACGCTGGCCGACCGCATCGTGGTGCTGAAGGACGGCCATATCGAACAGGTCGGCACGCCGATGGAGCTCTACAAGAGGCCGGGCAACCTCTTCGTTGCCCAGTTCATCGGCTCGCCCGCAATGAACATCTTGCCGGCGACGGTCGACAAGACGGGCAATCCGACCGTCATCAGCCATATCGGCGGCCGCAAGGCGACGGTGCCGATCGCGACGCCGGCTTCGGCGAAGGGAACGGCGGTCAGCTTCGGCGTGCGGCCGGAAGATCTCGCGATCGCCGACGGTACGGAGTATCTGTTCGAGGGGACGGTCGACTATGTCGAACAGCTCGGCGAGGTCCAGCTGGTCTATGTTGACATCGGCCGGGCCGACCTGCCGCTGGTGACCAAGCTGCCGGGCAATGTCGAGGTCAAGCGCGGCTCGACGCTGCGGCTGACCGCCAATGCCGGCGACCTTCATATTTTCGATGCGGACGGCCGCTCCTTTGCCCTCCACGAAGCGGAAGCAAAGGCGGCCTGAAGGAGAGGCCGGTTCCGATAATGCAAAACAAAAGCGGGGGGCAAGGC
>NZ_JAIUIN010000034.1:0-47643 GCF_020165665.1 Mesorhizobium sp. BH1-1-4 | reverse complement strand
GAGTGGGGGAGTGGGGGAGTGGGGGAGTATCCGGTCACTTCCGCATTCACATTTCCAGCCCTATTGGCTATTCACTGCGCACAAGTCCCCTACTCCCGTATTCCCCTACTCCCTTCTTTCAGGACGACCATGATGCAACTCAGTCTCGACCAGGCAACAGGACTGTGCCGGATGGCGGCACTTGGCGCCGGTGCCAATGAGGAAGCGGCGCAATCGCTCACGGCCTCGATCATCGCGGCCGAGGCCGAGGGACTGGCAGCCGTCGGGCTGTCGCATTTCATCGATTACCTCGAAGCGCTCGAGGCCGGGCGCATCGACGGCAATGCCGACCCGGTAATCACCCGGCCGGCGCTGGCTATCTATCTCTCGGACGCACGCGGCGGCCTGGCGCATACCGGCTTCGACCGCACCATCGACGACCTCGCCAAGGCGGCGAGACTGTTCGGCGTTGCCATCTTCTCGCAGAAGAACGCCTACACCTGCGGAGCGCTCGGCTATTTCACCGGCCGGCTGGCGACGCAAGGGCTGGTGTCCTTTGCCGCCACCAATGGACCGGCGGTTCTCGCCGGCTCGGGCTCGGTCAAGCCTGTCTACTGCACCAATCCGATGTCGTTCGCCGCGCCCGCCGCCGACGGCGCGCCGCTGGTCATCGACCAGTCGTCGAGCGCCACCGCCTTCGTCAACATCCGCAAGGCGGCGGAAGACGGCAAGAAAATCCCCGAAGGCTGGGCGCTGGATGCCAGCGGCAATTCGACGACCGACCCCGCCGCCGCCATGAAGGGCGCCATGCTTGCCTTTGGCGGCCAGCGCGGCGCCAACATCGCGCTGATGGTCGAGGTGCTGGCGGCGGGCCTGTCGGGCGCCAACTGGTCGCTCGACGCGCCGTGGTTCAGCGGCGGCCCCGACAGTCCGGGAACCGGCCTGTTCGTGCTCGCGGTCGAGCCGAAGCTGCTCGATCCGGATTTCGAGCAGCGCATGAAGGACCAGCTCGACCGGCTGCGCCGGCGCTATGGCGTGCATGTGCCCGGCCGCGCCCGCGCCGAAGCGGCCGAGAAGGCGCAGGCGCGCGGCATCAACGCCCCCAAGGCGGTGATCCAGCGCATCTCCGAATTCGCCGAGCGCTATTCGGCCTGAATAATTTCTCTTATTTCAGATAGTTACCTGACCCTTCCTTGCCCGCGGTGCGGTTGTGCGCGGTTTTTTTTGCGTGCGTCCTGAACCTTTTCTGACGCCCGGACGACCAACGTTTGTCCAGGGCAAGGCGAGCTTGCCCGATCCAGACCGGGGGAACAGCAAAATCAAATCGAAAGTCTGCTCCGCGTGAAAGGCATCGCCCTTCGCGTCCCGGAAAACACAACCTCAAATCAAAGGAAGATCATCATGACCAACACCAAGACCACCATCCTCACCGCCGTGCTCCTGCTCGGTTCCTTCATGGGCGCCACGCAGGCGGCCAACCTCAAGGCCGCACCGGTCAAGCCGGCCAACCCCGGCGTCATTACCGCGCCGAGCGGCGGCGCCACCGAAGACCACTATTGCAAGAACGGCCATGCCAAATTCGCCAATTGCAGCGCGGATTTCATCGCCGCCTGCAAGAAGGTTGGTGGCACCATGTCGGATGTTCAGGGCTGGGGTGGGCGTACTTGCTTCACGCCCTCCTGATACCGTCTCAGGTCAGGCCGCTCCGTCGCCCCCTGGCACAGCATGGATGTCATCCGGAAAACTCCGCTTCGGCGGGGTTTTCTGCGTTTGTCGTCCGTGCCGCCAAACATGATTAAGATAGTTAACTTTTGTTAACTTGACTTGGCTGGAACCCTCGGGCGTTTGCGAAAGGCACGATCACAAAAACAGGAGCTCCGATGTCCGCGACCACCGACGCCCCCCATGGCAAGCTGATTATTCCGGCGCTTGGCCGCCTGTATTCCTCACTGCACGACGCCGGCGAAACAGTGATGCGCGCCATGGCCGGCATCTTCCTGGCCGTCCATGGCTCGCAGAAGATCGTCAACCCTTTCGGCGCCGCCGAAATGGTCGAAGGCCTCGGCTTCTATCCCGGTGCCTTCTGGTCGTTGCTGCTTGCCTGCACCGAATTCTTCGGCGGCATCCTGATCGCCATCGGGTTTTTGACGCGCCCGGCCGCCTTTGCCGGCCTGTTCGTGCTGCTGGTAACCGTCTGGTTCCACTGGGTCACCATGGGCCAGGGTTTCTCGGGCGCTGAAAAATCGCTCCTGTGGGCCGCGATCCTTCTGTTCTTCGTCATTCGCGGCGGCAACCGGCACTCGGTCGACGCCCGCCTCGGCAAGGCATTCTGACAAGCTTTGTTCGACGCAATTCCGGACGGAAAACCGCTTCTCACTTTTCCTGGAATTGCTTTTTTGTTGACGCAATTCCGGACGGAAAACCGCTTCACACTTTTCCTGGAATTGCTTTTTTGTTTGACGCAATTCCGGACGGAAAACCGCTTCACACTTTTCCTGGAATTGCTTTGCGCAGAAGGGTGACGCGACGACGCGTCACCCTTTGCCTTTGGCGCAAAACGGACTATGAAACGGCTCAGCCAAGCCATCTGGAACGTGCGCCGGAGCCCGCCATGACCGAAATCCTGCAGACCCCGAAACTCGTCGTCGTCTTTGGCGGATCGGGTTTTGTCGGCCGCCACGTCGTGCGGGCGCTGGCCAAGCGCGGCTATCGCATCCGGGTCGCCTGCCGCCGGCCCGATCTTGCCGGCCATTTGCAGCCGCTTGGCAATGTCGGCCAGATCCAGCCGGTGCAGGCCAATGTGCGCGTTCGCTGGTCCGTCGACCGCGCCGTGCAAGGCGCCGACCATGTCGTCAATCTCGTCGCCGTCCTGCATGAGAGCGGCCGGCAGAAATTCTCGGCCGTGCATGAATTCGGTGCTCGCGCCGTCGCCGAGGCGGCGCGCTCCGTCGGCGCCGGGCTTACCCATATTTCGGCGCTGGGCGCCGATCCCGACTCCGAATCGGATTATGCGCGCACCAAGGCGCTTGGCGAGAAGGCCGTGCTGGAGACGATCGCCGATGCCGTGATCTTGCGGCCGTCGATCAATTTCGGACCCGAGGACAGTTTCTTCAACCGCTTTGCCAACATGGCGCGCTATTCGCCGGTGCTGCCCCTGATCGGCGGCGGCCAGACCAAGTTCCAGCCGGTCTATGTCGGCGACGTCGCCGAGGCCGTGGCGCGCTCGGTCGACGGCAAGATCGATGGCGGCCAGACCTACGAGCTTGGCGGCCCCAACGTGCTCACCTTCAAGGAGTGCATGCAGGAACTGCTCACCGTGATCGAGCGCAAGCGCCTGCTGGTGCCGGTGCCGTGGTGGGTGGCCAACATCCAGGCCTCGATCCTCGGCCTGTTGCCCAATCCGCTGCTGACCAAGGACCAGGTGATGCAGCTGCGCGAACACAATATCGTCTCGGAGGAAGCCGCCAAGGCCAACCGGACATTGGCGGGGCTCGGCATCCAGCCGCAATCGATCGCGACGATCCTGCCCAGCTATCTCTGGCGCTTCCGCGCCGCCGGCCAGTTCCAGCAGCGCAAACCCGCGGTCTAATTCGGGAGAGCTGTCAGCCCTCACCGATGGCGAGGCGTGACCTGCATCGGCAGGCCACCTTGCGGCTGCGTGGTCAATTTCTGCACCGGCCAGGGCTTCGTCTCAGCGGTAACGTCGAAGCGGAAGCGCGACAACAGGATGGCGAGCGCGATGATCGCCTCCTGCATGGCGAAGCTGGCGCCGATGCAGACGCGCGGGCCGGCGCCGAAGGGCAGATACTGGAAGCGGTCGATCTTCTCGCGGTTTCCCGGGTGGAAGCGTTCGGGCAGGAAGGCGTCGGGTCGGTCCCACAGTTTCCTGTGGCGGTGGACGACCCACGGCATCACCAGCACGGCGGCGTGCTTGGGGATATAAAGATCCTTCCACATTTCGGGCTCGATCGGCTCGCGATTGATCGACGGCGCCGGCGGATAGAGCCGGAGCGCCTCGTCGAAGGCCGCGCGTGTCAGTGGCATGGCATCGAGCCACTTCGTCGGATCGGCTTCGCGCGCCAGCACCTGGTCGATCTCCTGTTCGACCCGGTCGCGCTCCCAGGGCGATTCGGCCAGGCAATAAAGCGTCCAGCCGAGCGCGCGCGCCGTGGTCTCGTGGCCAGCGCCGATGAAGGTGATGATGTTGTCCTCGACTTCCGGCCGCGTCAGCCCGTCGGGGCCTTCGGCCTTCAGCAGCAGCGTCAGGAAATCCTGCGGCACGGCATCGGGATCGCGCTTGAACTTCTCTTCGCGCATCTTGACCGTGTCGGTCACGATCTTGCGGAAATAGGCCATGGTCTTGCGGCCGCGGATGCGGGTCAGCCGCGGCAGCCAGTCGGGCGCGCGCAACAGATCGAGCGGATCGACGCGGCCCATGGTTTCGAACAGGCGGTCGATCTCGTTGGCGAAGCTGCCCGGCTCGCCCGCGATCTCGCCGGAAAACAGCGTCTCGGCCAGGATGTCGTAGGTGAGCAGCGTCATGTCATGGGCGATGTCCGAAGTCCCGCCAGCCTCGTAACGGGTGACGAACTCCAGCGTGCGTTTCAGCATCGGCTGCGCGAAGCCGAAGATGTGGCGCGGGGTGAACACCGGCGCCATCGCCTTGCGCGACCGCTTCCACACCTCGCCCTCGGCGGTCAGCAGGCCATCGCGCAGGATTGGCCGCAAGATCTTCTGGCGCACCGTCGCCATCTTGTAGTTCTTGGCGTTATCGACCAGGACATGGCGGATCAGGCCGGGGTCATTGGCGATGACCAGAGGCCCGCCGGCGCCCTTGGCCGAAATCCAGGGTTCGTTGTAGGTCGGCTCACCCCACAGTTCGAGCGGGTTGCGGTAGACGATGCGGATCATCTCCAGCGTCGAAGGCGGCGATGTGCGCGGCTTCGGGGCGGGAGGAACGAAGGGGGCGGGCTGTGTGTCCATGAAATGCTCCGCTGCTGGCATCAATGTAGTGGCTGGCACACCGGGCGTCCATGTGACCGAACGGCAGGCCGAACCATGACAGCGGGAACGCCAGGGCGGACAGGCTGTTCATCCGATCGTGACCGTTTCCTCAGGGATCCGATCTTGCCCCCTTGAACGCTCTGCCGTAGTGACAGTCACCAATGGATACCGTCCGAGAAGGGAGCCTGTCTTGAAGCACCAGTTGAACATCATCATCGGCAGCACGCGGCCCGGCCGCGCCGGTCCGGTTTTTGCAGAATGGCTGGAAACGTTCGCGCGCGAGCACGGAAAATTCGAGCCGGTGCTGACCGACATCGCCGCGTTCAACCTGCCGGTGCTGGACGAACCGCACCATCCAAGGCTTGGCAACTATCAGAACGACCACACCAAGGCCTGGTCGAAGGCGATCGACGCCGCCGACGCCTTCGTCTTCGTTGCGCCGGAATACAATTATTTCGCCGCACCCGCGATCGTCAACGCGATCGACTATCTCTCCCGCGAATGGAAGTACAAGCCCGCCGCCATTCTCAGCTATGGCGGTGTCTCCGGCGGCCTGCGGGCGGCGCAGGCGCTGAAGCCGCTGCTGACCTCGGTCGGGATCATGCCGATCCCCGAAGGTGTGGCGCTGCCGCTCTACCAGAAACTGCTCGGCGAGAATGGCGCCTTCGAGGCCAGCGAGCAGGTGCGTGGCGGGACCAAGACCATGCTGGACGAGCTGTTGGCCTGGAGCGAAGCGCTGAAGCCGATGCGCGCGCGCTGAAGGGAGCTGCGTCGGCCTGGCTTGCTCGCGCCGTAAAGAGATGGAATGGTCGGCAAACGACTGAGCCGGGGCGGTTCGACTTGCGTTTGCTGTTTGCCTTGCTGCTGATGCTCGTGACCACCACTGCCGCGGTGGCGGAGCGGCGCGTGGCGCTGGTTATCGCCGAGGACGATTACCGGCTGGTCCGGCCGCTTGCCAACCCCCTCCATGACGGCGAAGCGATGGAAACGGCGCTGAGGAAACTTGGTTTCGAGGTGGTGCTCGAAACCAATCGCGACCTCAGGCGCATGCGCCGCGCGCTGGATGATTTCCGCCAGGACGCCAAGGGCGCCGACGTGGCGCTGGTGTATTTCTCGGGCCATGGCGTCGAAATATTGGGCGACAACCGGCTGCTGCCACTCGATGCCGACGGCTCTTCGCTCGATCAACTGGACAAGACCAGCCTGCCGCTGGAAGAGGTGCGCGACGCGGTCGCCGCCACCGCCAGGGTCGGGCTGATCGTGCTCGATGCCTGCCGCAGCGATCCTTTCTCGGGAACAGGTGGCGACGGGCGCGGCGCGACGTCCCTGGCCAAGGATGTCGCCGACAAGGTCAAGCCTGGTCTCGGGCGCGTCGGGCGGGCGGAAAACATCCTGTTCGCGTTCTCGGCCGCCCCCGGCGAGACGGCTGCCGACGGAACCGGCCAGAACTCGCCCTTCACCACCGCGCTGACCAAATATCTCGGCACCGATGGGCTTGAAATCCGCTCGGTGCTGACGCTGGTGCAGCAGGAAGTCTACGACCTCAGCCGCGGCAAGCAACTGCCCTATGTCGAGAGCGGACTGCCGAAACTGTTCTTCGCCGCCGTGGCCAAGGAGCAATTGCCGGAGCGCGAAAGGCTGCTGCTGGCCATGGCCGACGTGACGCCGGACATGCGCGTCGAGGTCGAGCGGATCGCCAGCGATGCCGACATGCCGCTGGCGCCGCTCTATGGCGCGCTGATCAGCGCCGACACCAGCCATTTGTCGGCGGAAAACCTCGATGCCAGGCTGCGCGAGGCGGCGGACGCCTTCGTCAAGGTGCGCGGCGAGATGAAGACGCTCGGCTCCGACGATCCGCAAGTGACGGAACTGCGCCGGCAGGCCGAGGAACAGCTATCGCTGGGTGCGTTCGACGGTGCGCGCGCCATCCTTGCCAAGGCTGCCAGTATCGACAACGACTCGCGTCAGGCGCTGAAGGCCAATTTCGTCAGCCGCACCATGTCGGAGGCGGCGACGCTCTATCTGTCGGGCGGCGCGGCGCGGGCCGATCTCGACTACCCCGCAGCCATCAAGGACTATGAAACGGTGCTGTCGCTCTATGGCGAGACCGGGCAGTCCTCGCTCACGCTGGACGATGCCGACCGGCAGATCCGCACGCTGGACGAACTTGGCAAACTCTACGTCACCACGGGTGCCATCACCGCCGCCGGACGCGCCTACGAGGCGCTGCAAGCCAATCTGGAGCAGCGCGTCAGGCGGGAGAGTGACCCCAGCGTGCGGCGCGACCTCGCGGTCAGTCACACCAAGCTCGGCAACATCAAGGTGGCGCTGGGCGACCTGCCGGCGGCGCTGCGGAACTACGAGACGGCGCGCTCCATGCTGCGCGACCTTGCCGTGGCCGAGCCCCACCGCCTGAACTGGTTCGGCGATCTTGCCAGCGCCGACGACAAGATCGGCAACGTGCTGATGACACAAGGCGACCTGGCCGGGGCCGCGCGCGCCTATCAGGAGAGCCTCGACGTCAAGCAACAGCTGGCCGCCAACGAGCCGGAGCGCGTCGACCTGCAGCGCGACCTGACCATCGCCTATGACGAGGTCGCCAACCTTGCCCGTACCTCCGGCCGATTGGAGGATGCGCAGGCGGCCTATGACGAGAGCCTGCGGATCCGCCTTGCGCTGGCCGCCAAGGCGCCCGACGACGCGGAGCGGCAGCGCGACGTGTCGGTGAGCCACGACACGATCGGCGACCTCAAGCGCGAGCGCGACGATCCCGCCGGCGCGCTCGCCGCCTACCAGGAGGGGCTTGCGATCGTCGAGCGGCTGGCAGGCCGCGATCCCGATAATACGGAACTGAAACGCGATCTGTCGGTCGGCAACGCCAAGATCGGCAATGCCCTCAGCGATCAGGAGAACTGGCCGGCGGCCCTTTCGGCCTACCGGAACGCACTGTCGCGGGCGCAGGCGCTGGCCGACAGCGATCCCGACAACAGCGACTGGCAGCGCGACCTGTCGGTCAGCCTGGAGAAGGTCGCGGGCGTGCTCGCCATCCAGGGCGAACGCAAGGGAGCGCTCAACATCTATCTCGACAGCTTCGCCATCGCCGACAGGCTGGCCAAGCTCGATCCGGCCAATTCGGACTGGCAGCGCGACCTGTCGATCACGCTCTCGGAGATCGGCATGCTGCGGATCAAGGAACGCGACATCAAGGGCGCGCGTCAGGCGTTCGAAGATAGTCTCGGCATCCGGCAGCGGCTGGCCAGTTCCGATCCCGGGAACGCCACCTGGCAGCGCGATCTGGTGGTCGCCATGATCGATTACGCACAGGTCGCCAAGAACCCCAAGACGGTGCTTTCCCAGGCGCTCGACATGACGCTGGAACTCGACCGGAGCGGGCGGCTGGCACCGCGATACAAGTTCATGATCAAGTTTCTCAGGGACCGCCTGGCGAAGGCCAAATAGCGGCCGGCGACGGACCGCCATGGACAGCCGGCTCAATCTCCCGGGAAATGCCTGCAAACCTTGGAAAAACCGCCTTTAGCGCCTATATCTAGACGATATCAGAAGCGCGATTCGGGGCCGATTTTTCGCGCTGTAAAAGCGGCATCTAGACAACAGGTTTTCATGAGCGACCAGACCGAGAACACCAACGGCGCTGAAGCCGAATACGGCGCCGATTCCATCAAGGTTTTGAAGGGCTTGGATGCTGTCCGCAAACGGCCTGGCATGTATATCGGCGACACCGATGACGGCTCGGGCCTGCATCACATGGTCTACGAGGTGGTCGACAACGCCATCGACGAGGCGCTGGCAGGCCATGCCGACCTCGTTTCGGTGACGCTCAATCCCGATGGTTCGGTGACGGTTATCGACAATGGCCGCGGCATTCCCACCGATATTCATTCCAGCGAGGGCATATCGGCGGCGGAAGTGATCATGACGCAGCTGCATGCCGGCGGTAAATTCGACCAGAATTCCTACAAGGTATCGGGCGGCCTGCACGGCGTCGGCGTCTCGGTGGTCAACGCGCTGTCGGCCTGGCTGAAGCTCAAGATCCGCCGCAACGGCCAGATCTTCGAAATGAGTTTCACCCATGGCGATGCCGACGCGCCGCTGAAGGCGACCGGCAGCTACGAGCAGGACAAGCGCCCGGGTACCAATGAAGGCCGCAGCGGCAGCGAGATCACCTTCTTTCCGTCCGCCGAGACCTTCACCATGGTCGAGTTCGACTTCGGCACGCTGGAGCACCGGCTGCGCGAACTCGCCTTCCTGAACTCCGGCGTGCGCATCGTGCTGACGGACGCCCGTCATGCCGACGTCGTGAGGCATGAACTGCACTATGACGGGGGCCTGGAAGAGTTCGTCAAATATCTCGACCGGGTGAAGAAGCCGCTGATCGAGAAGCCGATTTCCATCCGGGCCGAGCGCGACGGCATCACTGTCGAAGTGGCGATGTGGTGGAACGACAGCTACCACGAGAATGTGCTGGCCTTCACCAACAACATCCCCCAGCGCGACGGCGGCACCCATCTGGCCGGTTTTCGCGGCGCGCTGACCCGGCAGATCACCGGCTACGGCGAATCCTCGGGCCTGACCAAGAAGGAAAAGGTCGCGCTGATCGGCGACGATTGCCGCGAGGGCCTGACGGCGGTGCTGTCGGTCAAGGTTCCCGACCCGAAATTCTCCTCGCAGACCAAGGACAAGCTGGTTTCCTCGGAAGTCCGCCCAGTGGTCGAAGGGCTGGTCAACGAAGCGCTCGGCACCTGGCTCGAAGAGCATCCGTCCGAGGGCAAGGTGGTCGTCGACAAGGTGATCCAGGCGGCAGCGGCGCGCGAAGCCGCGCGCAAGGCGCGCGACATCACCCGCAAGACCTCGCTCGGCGTCACCTCGCTGCCCGGCAAGCTGGCCGACTGCCAGGAACGCGACCCGGCGAAATCGGAAATCTTCATCGTCGAGGGCGACTCGGCCGGCGGCTCCGCCAAGGGCGGCCGTTCGCGCCAGAACCAGGCGATCCTTCCCCTGCGCGGCAAGATCCTCAATGTCGAGCGGGCCCGCTTCGACCGCATGCTCTCGTCCGACATGATCGGCACGCTGATCACCGCGCTCGGCACCTCGATCGGCAAGGATGAATTCAACGCCGACAAGCTGCGCTACCACAAGATCATCCTGATGACCGACGCCGACGTCGACGGCGCCCATATCAGGACCTTGCTGCTGACCTTCTTCTTCCGGCAGATGCCGGAGCTGATCGAGCGCGGCCATCTCTACATCGCCCAACCGCCGCTCTATAAGGTGACGCGCGGCAAGAGCTCGCAATACATCAAGAATGAGAGCGCCTTCGAAGCGTTCCTGATCGATTCGGGGTTGGAGGAGGCTTCCCTGACGCTTGGCTCGGGGGAAGTCCGGACCGGACAGGATCTCCATGCTGCCGTCGATGATGCCCTGGCGGTGCGCCAGCTCATCAACGGGCTACACACGCGCTACAACCGCAACGTCGTCGAGCAGGCCGCCATCGCCGGCGGGCTCAATCCCGAGGTCTTCAGCGATCTTGGCGGCGCCAACGCTATGGCGGAACGGATCGCACAACGGCTCGACATCATCGCGGAGGATACCGAGCGCGGCTGGACCGGCCGCATGTCGACCTCGAATGACGGCAGCGGCGGCTATGTCTTCGAGCGCACCGTGCGCAGCGTCAAGGAATACGCCCATCTCGACATGGGGCTGATCAATTCGGCCGACGCGCGCCAGCTCGACCGTTACGCGCAGCGCCTCAGCGAGGTCTACGGCACACCGCCGGTGCTGCGCCGCAAGGAGGTGTCCGAAACCGTCTCGGGCCCGCTGGCGCTGCTCAACGCCGTCTTCGCGACCGGCCGCAAGGGGCTCACCATGCAGCGCTACAAGGGTCTCGGCGAGATGAATGCCGAGCAGCTCTGGGAAACCACGCTCGACCCGAATGTGCGCTCGCTGCTGCAGGTCAAGGTCAACGACGCCACCGATGCCGACAGCCTGTTCTCGCGGCTGATGGGCGACGAGGTGGAGCCGAGGCGCGAATTCATCCAGGACAACGCGCTATCGGTCGCCAATCTCGATATTTAAGACCTGTTCTTGTCTTTGAATATTGGCGCGCTACGAGCGTCAATATTCATTCCGGCGCCGAGAAACATTTCATAAGCCACTGGAACAGAAGGCCTTCCGGGACATTGTGACAACATCGATCACAATTTTTCGCAAGGAGGCTTTCATGGGACGCGGCATATTGCTCTGGTTGCTCGGCATTCCGATTCCGATCATCATTCTCATCATGCTGTTCGTACGGTAGGGGGCTTCCATGCAGTCCACCCTATCGGCTGTCGACGTATCCGCTTCGACGGAATCGTCCTCCACGGCTGTCAGCTGGGGACCCATCATTGCCGGCGCCTTCGCGGCCTCGACATTGACGTTCATCCTCATGCTGCTCGGCTCGGGCCTTGGCTTGAGCATGGTGTCGCCATGGTCGGGCTCGGGCGCATCGGTAACCACCTTCGCGGTTTCAACCGCGATCTGGCTGGTCATCGTACAATGGCTGTCCTCTGGCGTCGGCGGCTATCTCGCGGGACGCCTGCGCACCAAATGGGTCGGCATTCACACCGACGAGGTCTATTTCCGCGACACCGCCCATGGCTTTCTCGCCTGGGCATTGGCCACGCTTCTGGTGGCGGGAATACTTGGCTCGGCGCTTTCGGCGGCAATCGGTTCAGGCGTGCAGGCCGCGTCCACCGTCGCTTCGGGAGCCGCCATGGGCGCGTCGGCTGGCGCTTCCGCCAATGCCGGCGGCGCATCGGCCGACAATGCGACATCCTATCTGGTTGACTCGCTGTTCCGTCCGGCCGATCCGAGCAAGCTCGCAGCAGCCAATCCAAACGACGAAGCCGCCGCGGCCGGGCAGGCCTCGCGCATCCTGATCGCCGGTGCCGTCGCGGGCGAGGTCTCCGCGGAAGACAAGACCTATCTCGCGCAGTTGGTCGCCGCGCGAACCGGTCTTTCCGAGGCTGATGCCAAGACGCGTGTCGACGCGGTACTGGCGAAGGCGCAGGATGCGAAAGTCAAGGCCAAGCAGGCTGCCGACACTGCCCGCAAGGCAAGCGCCACTTTTGCCCTTCTCGGTGCCCTGTCGCTGGTTATCGGCGCCTTCATCGCCAGTGCGGCCGCGGCTCTCGGCGGCAGGCAGCGCGATGAAGAGGAAGCGGTGTTCCTGACCCACGGTTGAGAGCAGCACATCCATAATAGCCAAAGAGCCCGGCATCGACCGGGCTCTTCTATTCGACGGTTAAGACTGGCTATTCGACGGCCAAGATCGGCCGGGTCAGTGGTCCATCGCCTTGACGATTTCCTCGGTCATCTTCTTGGCGTCGCCGAGCAGCATCATGGTGCCGTCCTTGTAGAACAGCGTGTTGTCGATGCCGGCATAGCCGGAGCCGAGCGAGCGCTTGACGAACAGGCAGGTGCGCGCCTTGTCGACATCAAGGATCGGCATGCCGTAGATCGGCGAGGATTTGTCGTCGCGCGCGGACGGATTGGTGACGTCGTTGGCGCCGATGACATAGGCGACGTCGGCCTGCGCGAACTCGGAGTTGATGTCCTCGAGCTCGAACACCTCGTCGTAAGGCACGTTGGCTTCCGCGAGCAGCACGTTCATGTGGCCAGGCATGCGGCCGGCGACGGGGTGGATGGCGTATTTGACGTCGACGCCATTGGCCTTGAGCTTGTCGGCCATTTCGCGCAGCGCGTGCTGCGCCTGGGCGACCGCCATGCCGTAGCCCGGCACGATGATGACCTTCTGTGCGTTCATCATCAGGTAAGCGGCGTCGTCGGCCGAGCCCTGCTTGACCGTGCGCTCGATGCCGTCGTCAGCGGCAGCCGCGGTCTCGCCGCCGAAGCCGCCGAGGATGACCGAGATGAAGCTTCGGTTCATGCCCTTGCACATGATGTAGGACAGGATGGCGCCCGACGAGCCGACCAGCGCGCCGGTGATGATCAGCGCCAGATTGCCGAGTGTGAAGCCAAGGGCCGCCGCTGCCCAGCCCGAGTAGGAATTCAGCATCGAGACGACGACCGGCATGTCGGCGCCGCCGATCGGGATGATCAGGAGGATGCCGAGCACCAGCGAGGCGGCGACGATCAGCCAGAAGACCAGTTTTGACTCGGTGGTGACGAGCAGCACGATCAGCACGATCAGGGCGATGCCAAGGGCGGCGTTGATGAAGTGACGGCCGCCGATCATGATCGGCTTGCCGGACATGCGGCCATCGAGCTTGAGGAAGGCGATGACCGAGCCGGTGAAGGTGATGGCGCCGATGGCGACGCCGAGACTCATCTCGACCAGGGCCTGGGCGTGGATGTCGCCATTGGTGCCGATGCCGAAGCTTTCCGGCGCGTATATGGCCGCGGCAGCCACCATGACGGCGGCAAGGCCGACCAGCGAGTGGAAGGCGGCAACCAATTGCGGCATCGAGGTCATGGCGATGCGGCGCGCGGTGACGGCGCCCACGCCGCCGCCGATGGCGAGGCCAAGCACGATCAGGCCGAAGCGCCCCGCCGACGGGGTCGCCAGCGCCAGCGTGGTGGCGATCGCAATGCCCATGCCGATCATGCCGTAGAGATTGCCCTGGCGGCTGGTCGTCGGGTGCGACAGGCCGCGCAGCGCCATGATGAACAGGACGCCGGAGACCAGATAGAGGAAGGACGCGAAGTTGGCGTTCATGGCGCTCTACTTGTCCTTCTTCTTGTACATGGCCAGCATGCGCTGGGTGACGAGGAAGCCGCCGAAGATGTTGACCGAAACCAGCATCAGCGCGACGAAGCCGAAACCTGCGGCAACGCCCGAGGCCGCGATGCCGACGGCCAGCAGCGCGCCAACAACGATGACGGACGAGATGGCGTTGGTGACGGCCATCAGCGGCGTGTGCAGTGCGGGGGTCACCGACCAGACGACATAATAGCCGACGAAGATCGCCAGCACGAAAATGGCGAAGCGGAAGACGAAGGGATCGATGGCGCCACCCGACAGCGCATGCGCGGCATCACCCGCCGCGTCGGCACCGCCCGGGGCATTGGCCAGGTTCTGCACCGCGAGCCGGACGGCCGCACTTGCCTGGTCGAGTTGGTCGAGGGCTTTCTGCAAGGTCTGATCCATCACGCGGTCCCTTTCGACTTAGGCGCGGGCGACTTGGATGCGGCGGTCTTCCTGGGCGCGGACTTCTTGGACGCTGCCGAAGCATCGGCGACCATGGTCGTCGCCGGGATCGCGGCCGGCTCGACATAGGGCTGCTGGTCGGGCTTGGCGAAGGCGGGGTGGACCACCTTGCCTCCGTCGGTCAGCATCGTCGCCTTGACCAGGTCGTCATCGCGGTTGATGGCGAGCGTCTCGGTGGTCTTGTCGACCAGCGTCTCGAGGAACGCGAACAGGTTTCTGGCGTAAAGCAGCGAGGCCGATGCCGCGACGCGGCCGGGCACGTTGAGATGGCCGACGATCTTCACATTGTTGGCGGTGGTGACGATCTTGCCGGCTTCGGCACCCTCGACATTGCCGCCGCGCTCGACGGCGAGATCGACGAGCACCGAGCCCGGCTTCATCGAGGCGACCATCGCCGCCGAGACCAGCTTCGGCGCCGGCCGGCCGGGGATCAGCGCCGTGGTGATGACGATGTCCTGCTTGGCGATGTGCTCGGCGGTGAGCGCGGCCTGCTTGGCCTGGTATTCCTTGGACATTTCCTTGGCGTAGCCGCCAGCGGTCTCGGCCGCCTTGAACTCCTCATCCTCGACCGCGAGGAATTTCGCGCCAAGCGAGGCGACCTGTTCCTTGGCGGCGGGGCGAACGTCGGTGGCGGTGACGACGGCACCGAGGCGGCGCGCGGTGGCGATGGCCTGCAGACCGGCGACGCCGACGCCCATGATGAAGACCTTCGCGGCGGGAACGGTGCCGGCGGCGGTCATCATCATCGGCAGAGCGCGGTCATATTCCGAGGCGCCGTCGATCACCGCCTGGTAGCCGGCAAGATTGGCCTGGCTGGACAGGACGTCCATCGATTGCGCGCGGGTGATGCGCGGCATGAACTCCATCGAGAAGGCGGTGACGCCGGCCTTGGCAAGCGCCGCGACAGCGGCATCGTTGCCATAGGGGTCCATGATGGCGATCACCGCGGCGCCGGATTTATAGCTTTTCAGTTCGGCGTCCGTTGGCCGCCGAACTTTCAGCACGACGTCGGCCTTGGCGGCGTCAGAGGCCTTGCCGATGGCGGCACCCGCCTTGGCGAAGTCCTCGTCGGGGATACGCGAACGGGTGCCGGCGCCGGTTTCGACGATCACGTCGAAACCCAGGCCCGCCAGCCGCTTCACCGTATCGGGCGAGGCCGCGACACGCGGCTCGTTCGCATCGAGCTCACGAGGGATGAAAACCGTCTGTCCCACCGCATGATCCTTTCGGCTGGAACCTGTCTGCGCGAAGTGTCGACCGGGATATCCGGCTACGTCAACCGCAAGAGGGTTTGGAAGGTCTATCGCAGAATGAAGGCGCCGACGGCCAGAATGAGCACGAACAGGATGGTCGCCGAGAAGAAGCCGCCCGCGAAGAAGCCGAAAGCCATCGCCAGAAGAAGCGCGCCGCAGAAGAGCGAGCCATATTTGGCCAGCGCCAGGAAGCCCGCATAGGTGCGGTCATGCTCGGCATAGTCCATCTTCGCGCCCAGCTCTACAGGACCAGTCGGCGTGTGCTCAGCCATAGGAATACCCCTTCGAAGACATCTTTCAGGCACATACCGAAAAGCTGGGCGCAGAGCAATGGCGCTATTGCCGCATCGCAGCCGACAACTGCCTCAAGGGAAAATTGAAAGCGGAGCGCCGGTTGCGGAGCCGCTCCGCCAGGCCAGTCTGTTCGCCTGCTTTAGCGGACAAGATGCGGGAAAAGCCCGATCAAACCGACGACGATCAGATAGAGCGCGACGATGTAGTTCAAGAGCCGTGGCATCACGAGGATCAGCACGCCCGCCATCAGCGAAATGAGCGGAGTCAGTGCGAGGGTGGAAATGGTCATGCCTTGGTCTTCCTCTGGCTGTTGCGATGCAGACGGGGCTTGCCGCCCTTCACAACGCCGGCGCGCCAGGAAAGCTCCACCGCTGCCACCCAGCCGATTCAAAACCGCGTGATATCAGGCCGCCTCGAAGTATTTGGCCGTGGGCAGAATGGTCAGCGGCGCCAACTCGCCCCGCTTGGGGCGTTGGAAAAGCATACGCTGCTCGAACGCCGTGGAATTGAAGAACGGGAAACGGTCCAGCGTCGCCTGCATGTTCTCGGAGCATTTCGACTGGAACAGATGCACGGGAACGGTAAGGCCGGGATAGTTCCGCGGCGGCACCGCCTGCTCGGAGCGGAAGATGCGATGATAAAACGCCGAATGCTCTTCCTTGATCGCCGTAAGGCAGTAGGTCGGCTTGAAATGGCTGCAGGCGACCACCGCCAGCCTCAGCGTGATATAAGGCAGCACCCGCAGACTGCTCGACCATTCGAGGTCGGCGGCGAACCGGCTCGGGTCGACGAACGTCTCGCCGGAAGCCAGGCGCCGTGACAGCACGTCGCCGAAAACATCGGTGCTGGGTGAAACAGGATACCGCGCGCTGGCGTAGTGGATTCTGATGGTGCTGACGAGCGTGCCGTCGAAGAAGACGCCAAAGCGGTAAGAATTGGGCAGATCGTCGAAGCTGTCCTTCACCATGTGGGAAGCGTCTGATTTGACCATGCCGGCGTGAAGATAGGAATTGTAGCGAAGCCTGTAGATCGCTTCCAAATCCTCGGCGCCATCGCAAAGGCGATACTCGACGTGCTCCAGAACATCCATGATGTGATCTGAAAACACCGAGGGGCGATTCTTGTCCCTGCCCGTGGCCGCCGCCAGGGGTGTACCCAACAACTTGTTTTCCATTTGGTCCTCGTACGCCGCAAAACGACAATAGCGAAGCGCTGGAGGAACAAGAAGCAAAATTGCGAGCTTTCGCGTTTACCCTAAATTAACGTTAACAAATCGTAAACCGCGCGAATGGGAGGAGCGATGGCCTAGACGACTGATTCAGAATGATGTCAGGGGGTGGCGCGCTTCTTGACCGGCCGCAATTCGGCGGCGAAGGGCCAGGTCACATTGGACATGGTTTCAATGCCCGAGGCGCTGAGCGCGGCGCCGAAAAGGAAGCCCTGTACAAGATCCGGCTTCACCGAATGCATGAGCACCTTGAGCTGCTCGAACGTCTCCACGCCTTCTATGGTCACGGTGAGCCCCAGGATGCGAGTCAGGTCGACGACGCCCTTCAACAGCTCGAGCGAACGCGGATTCTGGGTGACGTCCATCACGAAAGACCGGTCGATCTTGATCTTGTCGAGAGGCAGCTTGTGCAGATAGCTCAGGCTTGAATAGCCGGTGCCGAAATCGTCGAGGGCGATGCGTACGCCAAGCTGCTTCAATTCCTCGATATATTGGCGCGTCAGGGACTTGTCGTCGAGCAGCGCGGTTTCGGTGACTTCGATCTCCAGGCGGCCGGCGGCCAGACCCGAGTTCGCCAGCGCGTCGCGGACCTTCTGGATGACGTCGCGGTTGCGGAAATCCCTGGCCGAGAGGTTGACCGAGACGCTGGTCTGGTCAGGCCATTTGGCGCATTCAGTGCAAGCCGCGTGCAGCACGAAGGTGCTGATCTCGGAAATGATGCCCATTTCCTCGGCCAGCGGAATGAAGATGCCGGGCGAGATCGGCCCGAGATCGGGATGGTCCCAGCGGCAAAGCGCCTCGCAGCTGGCGATGCGCATGGTGTTCATCGCCACGATCGGCTGGTAAACGACCCGCAGGTCCTTGCTTTCCACGGCGCTGCGCAGATCCGCCTTCATCAGCTGGCGGTTACGGAACGCCGCATCCATCGCCGCCTCGAACAGCCGCCAACCGTTCTTGCCGAGTTCCTTGGCCTTGTAGAGCGCAAGGTCCGCCTTGACGATCATGGCGTCGACATCGGTTCCGCCAACCTTGGACAGCACGGCACCCGCGCTGGCCTGGATTCGCAACCCATGGCCCGCGACGTCGACCTCCCCCTGCAGCTCGGCGAAAATCCGGTCGAGCAGGCTCGCCAGGTGGCTTTCGTCCTCGATGCGGTCGAAGAACAGCATGAATTCGTCGCCACCGAAGCGGCTGACGGTAAGGCCCTGGCCGGCTATCCCCGCCAGCCGCTCGGCGACGGCATAGATCAGCCCGTCGCCGACGGGATGGCCGAGCGTGTCGTTGACGCTCTTGAAATCGTCGAGGTCGATCACGGCGAGGCCACACAAGCGATCGCGGTCGCCGGAGGCCATCGCCTCGCCGACCAGTTCGTGGAAATAGGCGCGGTTCGGAAGGCCGGTGAGGTTGTCGTAGCGCGCCATGAACCGGATCTTTTCCTCCGCTTCGACGCGCGCCGTGACATCCTCGAAGGTGATGACGCCCAATTCCTGGTTGCCCTCGCGCGCCGAGAATTCGAAGTGCTGGCCGTTGGAAAAGGAAACCAGCACCTTGCGGTCGCGTCCCTCGCGCAAGGCACGCGTCAGCTGCGCCTCGACATAGCGGCAGTCCTTCGGTGCCAGCATGCCGCCGGCAACGCCGCGCAGGAGCAGCGAATGGATCGAACGCCCGAGCAACTGGTCGGGCGATTTGAGCGACATCAAGCGGGCGGCTTCGGCGTTGCCGACGACCACCTTGCCATCGGGACCGAGCATGACCAGGCCATGCGACATGGTGTTCAAGGCGCGATTGAAGCGCTGCGCGATCTGCCTTGCCTGCTTGTGTCCGACGACGGCCGAAAACAGCACGTTGCGGACATGGTCGGCGCTGCCCTTGATGATGAACATGAAGGGGATGATCAGCAGGCCCAGCACGACATAAGGAATGTCGAACCTGAGGATGAGGGCGGCGGCGATCGGCCCGACGAAGGTGACCGCGAAGATCATGACCATGCGCGGCGAGCCGTAGTTTCGGCCGACGACCGTCACCAGCGAGGACAGCGTTACCGACAGCGCGCCGATCTCGGCATAGGAATCCGAATAGACATAGATGGAAATGAAGCAGAAGAGGCCCAGCAACAAGCCTTGAAGGCTGCCCTTCAGGATGTATTCGCGCTCCCATCTGGTCGCATCGGCGGCGTCGCGCATCTCGGCGCCCGAGCGGTGGAAGCGCCGCAGGCTGAAGTAGCGCCAGACGCCGATGCCAAGCAGCGCGCCGGCGAGAACCAGGAAGATGGGCTGCCCGTTGCGCCAGTAGACCATGAGGCTGATGACGGCATGGCAGAGCGCGCCGATGACCAGCATATGCGCGTTGTCGAACAACGAGCGCACAAACTGGATATAAACATCCACAGGGATGTTATCGGTTTTTGTTCTGCCCATTACTGGCGCCCAATGAGCCCCAGCCTTGGCATAGTCGCATTAAAAAACCTTTAGCTTGGGCTGAAACGCCTGATTTTCGGGCGTTTTTCGGCTCACTCGGCGGCCTGGAGTTTGGGCCTTGCCGACGCCGTCGCAAAGCGGTCGAGCAACCTGCGGCGCTCGCCCGCCGCCTTTTCGGCGCTGGCCTGGCGGACATGGCCATAGCCGCGGATCAGCGCCGGGACCGAGACCAGGGCTGTCGCGGCCTCGATCTTGCCCGGCGCGAGCGCGCTGGCGACAAGCTGCAGATCAGCCTCGTACTGCGCCAGCAATTGCCGCTCCATGCGCCGCTCGGCGGTGTAGCCGAACAGGTCGAAAGCGGTGCCGCGCAGGCCCTTCATCGCAGAAAGCAGGCGAAAACCCTTCATCATCCACGGACCGAAGCTCGACTTCCTCGGTTTGCCGTCATTGCCGCGGCGCCCCATGATCGGCGGCGCCAGATGGAATTCGAGTTTCTCGTAGCTCTGGAACTGCTTGCCGAGCTCGGCGGCAAAGGAGCCGTCGGTGTAAAGCCGCGCCACCTCGTATTCGTCCTTGATCGCCATCAGCTTGAACAGGCTCCTGGCGGCGGCCTCGGTCACGGCGGTCGAACCCGGCATGGCCTTCGTTTCCGCCGCTCGCAGCGTCGAAATCCTGTCGGCGTAGCGCTTGCCGTAAGCAGCATTCTGATAGGCGGCGAGGAAGGCGACACGGCGGGCGATGATCTCGTCGAGAGTCTCGGCGACCGGCGGGGCCTGTCCAGCCTTGTCGGCGAAGCCCGGCTTGGCGACGAGGCCGCGCACGAAATCCGGCTGGTGTGCCGCGCGGCGGCCCCAGCGAAAGGCGGCGATGTTCATCGCCACCGCTTCGCCGTTCAATTCGATAGCCTTTTCAACGCCTTCGGCCGAGAGCGGCAGGCCGCCGTGCTGGAAGGCAAAGCCGAGCATGAACATGTTGGCGCCGAGCGAATTGCCGAACAGGGCGGTGGCGGTGCGGGTGGCGTCGAAGAAATGCGCCTTGTCGTCGCCGGCGGCGGCACGGATCGCCTTCTTCAGGCGCTCTATCGGCAGCGAGAAATCGGCCGAGCGGGCAAATTCGCCCGGCATGATCTCGGCGGTGTTGGCGAGGAAGATCGTATGGCCCTCGCGGACAGCCGTCAGCACCTTCTTGGCGCCCGACACGACGAGATCGCAGCCGAGCACGAGGTCGGCCTTGCCAGCCGAAACGCGGATGGCATTGATGTCTTCCGGTTTGCGCGCGATGCGGACATGGGTGAACACCGAGCCGCCCTTCTGGGCCAGGCCGGCCATGTCGATCATGCCGCAGCCCTTGTCCTCCAGATGCGCCGCCATGCCGAGCACGGCGCCGATGGTGACGACGCCGGTGCCGCCGACGCCGTCGATGATCGCCGCCCAGCCCTCGACGCCGAGCGGGAATTCAGCCGGTGCCGGCACGCCTTCAAGCGGGTCGGTCCTGCCGGCCAGGCCCTCGGCCTTGCGGATCTTGGCGCCATGCACGGTGACGAAGGACGGACAGAAGCCGTTGACGCAGGAGAAATCCTTGTTGCAGCTCGACTGGTCGATCTTGCGCTTGCGGCCGAATTCGGTCTCGACCGGCTGGATCGAGACGCAGTTCGACTGCACGCCGCAATCGCCGCAGCCTTCGCAGACCAGCTCGTTGATGAAGACCCGCTTGTCGGGATCGGGAAAGGTGCCGCGCTTGCGGCGGCGGCGCTTTTCGGCGGCGCAGGTCTGATCGTAGAGCAGGATCGACACGCCCTTGACGTCGCGCAGCTCGCGCTGGACGAGGTCGAGGTCGTCGCGGTGATGGATGGTGGCGCCGGTGGGGAATTCGGCCTTCCCTGCATATTTGCCGGGCTCGTCGGTCACGATGGCGATGCGGTCGACGCCTTCGGCGCGCACCTGTCTGGCGATCATGTCCACCGTCAGGCCGCCCTCATGCGGCTGGCCGCCGGTCATAGCGACCGCGTCGTTGTAGAGTATCTTGTAGGTGATGTTGGCTTCGCTCGACAGGGCGAAGCGGATGGCCAGCGTGCCGGAATGGTTGTAGGTGCCGTCGCCGAGATTCTGGAAGATATGGTCGCGCTTCGAGAACGGCGCCTGGCCCACCCATTGCGCGCCCTCGCCTCCCATGGCGGTAAAGCCGAGCGTGTTGCGGTCCATCCAGAGTGCCATGAAATGGCAGCCTATACCGGCGGCGGCGATCGAGCCGTCCGGCACCTTGGTCGAGGAATTGTGCGGACAGCCCGAACAGAAGAAGGGCGTGCGCGAGCCGATGTCTGTGGCATCGGCCAGCATCGCCTGGAACTGGCGTAGCTTCGCGACCCTTGCCGAGATCTCTTCGGACGGGCCGATGGTCTTCACGATCCTCTCGCCAAGCGCAATGGCGATCTCGTTGGGGTCGAGCGCGCCCTTGGCCGGGAACAGCCAGTCGCCGCGCTCGTCCTTCTTGCCGACAATGACCGGCTGCGAGACGGTGCCATAAAGGCTCTCGCGCAGTTGCACCTCGATCAGCGAGCGTTTCTCCTCGACGACGACGATGGTGTCGAGACCGCGCGCGAATTCGGCGATGTGCTGCAGATCGAGCGGCCACGGGCAGCCTACCTTGAACAGCCTGACACCGATACGGTTGGCGGCCGCCTCGTCGATGCCGATATCCTCCAGCGCCTGGCGGACGTCGAGATAGCTCTTGCCCAGCGTGATGATGCCGAGCTTGGGATTGCGGCCGCCCGGATAGACGATTTTGTTCAGCCCGTTGGCATGGATGAAGGCGGAGGCGGCTGCGCGCTTGTGCTCATGCAGCCGCTCTTCCTGGCCGAGCATATCGATCTCGTGGCGGATGTTGAGGCCGCCAGGCGGCATGTCGAACTCGGGGACGACGATGTTCAACCGCTCGAGCGAGGCATCGACCGACGCGGTCGATTCGATGTTGTCCTTGACGCATTTGATCGCCGCCCAGGTGCCGGCGAAGCGCGACATGGCAAAGCCGTACAGGCCGTAATCGATGATTTCCTGAACACCGGCCGGGTTGAGGATCGGCACCATGGTGTCGACGAAGAGGAATTCGGTGGCGTGCGCATTGGTCGAGGATTCGGCCATATGGTCGTCGCCCATGAGCGCAAGCACGCCGCCATGCTTCGACGAACCGGCGAGATTGGCATGGCGGAACACGTCGCCGGAACGGTCGACGCCCGGCCCCTTGCCGTACCAGACCGAAAAGACGCCGTCATGGGTGCCCTCGCCGAGCAGCTCCGTCTGCTGCGACCCCCAGCAGGCGGTGGCGGCAAGCTCCTCGTTGAGGCCGGGCTGGAAGACAATGTCGGCCCCCGCGAGCTGCTTCTTCGCCTTCCACAGCTGCATGTCGAGGCCGCCGAGCGGCGAGCCGCGATAGCCGGAGACGAAGCCTGCCGTGTTCAAGCCAGCGCGGCGGTCGCGCTCGCGCTGCATCAGCAGCATGCGGATGACCGCCTGCGCGCCGGACAGGAAGATGCGCTCCTTTCCGAGATCGAACTTGTCGTCGAGCGCGACATCGTGCAGCGTCATCAGGCATTTCCTCTGCGAAGGCCGGGCGGGGCAGCAGCCAACGTCGGGATCGGATGACGCATCCTTTCTCCCCTTGCAAGGCAGGTCAAACAAAATCGAAGGGACCAGGCGACGCGCAACAAACGGTCCGTCGGGCCTTGGACCGCGCATGAAACAGTGCGCCGACAGGGCGACGGCGCACGAAAATTCCAGTCGAAATCGATTCTGTCTGAGAGCGTCAGCCGGCTTTCGAGCAATCCGGCTTCGGCTCGCCGGGCAGCTTGCCGTCGGGATGGCCGACGAGATCGGGATTGGCCGTATAGAGCTGGTCGATGACCAGCGGCCGGTCGGGCAGGATCGACTGGTCTTCCGTCGACATCAGCGTGGTGTCGATGGTCTGCAGGACGGCACCGTCGGCGCCCTTGATGCTGATGGCGATGGCATAGGGCTTGTTCTTGACGATGCAGGTCAGCGCCGGGCTCTCCAGGCTCACCTTGTCGAGCTTGGGCCAGACCTTCTGCTCGACCACGATGGGATCACCACCGGCGGGGTTCTGGAAACTGGCGACCACGACCTGGCCCTCTCCCATCGGCCGCAAGGGCCGCAGTGTCACGACATAGGTCGCCCGGGCGAGACGGTAATTGAAGACGAATATCTTGCCGGAGACCTCGAACAGCTTGCCTTCGCCGCCGGTATCTCGGCAGGCGCCCAGCGCGATCGCCGCAACCAGCGCCACGCCAAGAATGATCGAGCGGGAAAGACGTCTAGGCATTCCTGACCTCATTGGCCGCCCTGCGGCGGCGATAGTGACGGCTCGCCTTCTGCCTGTTGCCGCACACCGCCATGTCGCACCAAAGGCGGCTGGAATTGCGGCTTCTGTCGACGAACAGCCAGGTGCAGTTGGGACAGATCCTGAGCCTCGCGACCGTGTCGTTGCGCAGCAGTGAAAGGGCTGAAACCGCCAGCGCCGCCTCGAAGGCGATCGGCGTCCCGGGATCCCCGAACGGCGGTCCCGTCACGCCGATCTCGGTCGCGCTGTCGGCCAGGCCGTCGGCGCAGGCTCTCAGGAATTCAGGCAAATCCGCAGTGGCAATCGCGCCCTTCGACACCGTGCCGCGAAACAGCCGGTCGGTCGCTTCGCGGATCGACAGCACGACGGGCGCGATTGCCGCCGGCGAGGACACCGCCAGCCGCCGATCGCCAAGCTCGGCTGCGCGAAAACCGCTGGCTGCGTCGGCGAAACGGGCGATTTCGGCCGGATCGGCGAAGCGGTCGAACATGCGTTCGGGATCGCAGCGCAACACGACGGTGTTGGCGGTGTCGAGCGCGAGCAGCCCGCCGGTGAAGCGGTGAGGAGTCCAGGCAACCGTCATTCCCGAAATCTAACCGATAAATCGCATTTGACAAGTTAGATTCGGCGATGCAAACCTCCGGTGCGTACGGTATGGTCCCCATTGTCTCGAGCATTCCGTCACCCCAAACCGCTTCGCGCTTGGGCGAGATGCGTCTGGTGTTGTTGAGCATGCTCTATTTCTTCCAGCAGGTGCTGAACGGGCTGCATTCGGGCGCGCTCTATGCGCTGCTCGCCTTCGGCTATGTGCTGACCAACGGCATCCTGCACCGCACCAACCTTGCCTATGGCGCGCTGTTCGCCTTCTGCGGCCAGGCAATGATCCTGAGCGTCGCCTTTGCCTACCAGGTGCTGTGGCTGACGCTGTTGGCTTCGGTGCTGTTCGGCGTCGTCGCCGCGTTGCTCTATGCCGCGCTCATCAGCCATGTCCTGTCGCGCAGCGTCTTCGAGCCGTTGGCCGACCGCTCGCCCAATGCCATCGTGGTGACGACGCTCGGCATCCTGCTCGTCCTGTCGGAAGCGAGCCGCATCGCCGCCGACACACATGATCTGTGGCTGCCGCCAATGCTGGCCGAGCCGATCGTTTTCGCCGAAAGCCCCGGCTTCAAGGCGACGCTGACGCTGATCCAGGTGCTCGACTGCGCGGTGGTCCTGGCGGCGGTGGCGCTCGCCACATGGGTGTTTGCCCGTTCAAATTTCGGCCGGTGCTGGCGCGCGGTCTGCGACGATCCAAGGGCCGCCGCCCTGTGCGGCGTCGACGTGCGCGCCGTGTTCCGGCGTGCCGTTCTGTTCGGTGGCTTCTGCGCAGCGCTGGCCGGCGTCATGGCCAGTCTCTATTACGGCAATGTCAGCTTCGGTTCCGGCCTCGTCTATGGGCTGAAGATCCTGTTCGTGACGGCGGTCGGCGGTTATCTCTCGCCGCCACGGGCCGCTCTGGGTGCCGCCGCCTTCGGCATGGCCGAATCATTGTGGGCCGGCTATTTCCCGATCGAATGGCGCGATGCTTGGATGTATCTGTTCCTGGTGGCCATGCTGATCCTGATCGGCGCCGGCCGCGACACCGGCAAGGCCGTCTGAGCCCATCCGACTTTGGTTGCATGACGTGCCGTCAGGCCGTGGTTTTCCACCGTGCCGCATGCGCCGCCGGCCTGCTTTCTGTCTACCCGTGTTGACCAACCGGACCACGCACTGCATACGGTTGGGCCAGGCGGCGCGACGAGAAAAGGGGGATCGCGCGTCACCGCATCAGGGAGGAATGCATGGCAGGGCTGCTCGCTCTATCCAGGGCCATTGATCGCGCCAACGAATTCATCGGCAAATCGGTATCTTGGCTGATCCTGCTGGCGATCCTGGTGAGTGCGGCCAACGCCGTCATCCGCAAGGTGTTCGACACCTCGTCCAATGCCTGGCTGGAGCTGCAATGGTATCTGTTCGGCGCCGCCTTCATGCTGGCGTCCGCCTACACGCTGAAGCAGAACGAGCATATCCGCATCGACATCGTCTACGGCCTGTTTTCCCGCCGCGTGCAGCACTGGATCGACCTTTTCGGCCACCTCTTCTTCCTGATGCCGTTCGTGACGCTGATGGTCATCTATTTCGTGCCCTACGTGTCGCTGTCCTTCCACAGCGGCGAGATGTCGACCAATGCCGGCGGCCTGATCGTGTGGCCGGCCAAGGCGATCCTGCTGGTCGGCTTTTTCCTGCTGGCGCTGCAGGGCATTTCCGAGATCATCAAGAAGATCGCCATCATGCGCGGCGACATGGATGATCCCAACCCGTTCATTTCCGTGCATGAACAGGCCGAACTCGAAGCCAAGGCGCTGGCCGAAGAGGTGCGTTCGTGATGGAGTTCATCGCCCAGAACATGGCGCCGATCATGTTCGCCTCGCTGATCCTGTTCATGCTGATCGGCTACCCCGTCGCCTTTTCGCTTGCCGCCAACGGCCTGATGTTCTTCTTCATCGGCGTGCTTTTGACGCCCTATTCGGGCGGCGCGATCAATCTCGCCTGGCCGCTGCTCTATGCATTGCCGGACAATTTCTACGGCAGCCGGGTGATGTCGAACGACACGCTGCTGGCCATTCCGTTCTTCACCTTCATGGGCATCGTGCTCGAGCGATCCGGCATGGCCGAGGACCTGCTCGACACGATCGGCCAGCTGTTCGGACCGATCCGCGGCGGCCTCGCCTACGCGGTGATCTTCGTCGGCGCACTGCTGGCCGCGACCACCGGCGTGGTGGCGGCGTCCGTCATCGCCATGGGACTGATTTCGCTGCCGATCATGCTGCGCTATGGTTATGACCGCCGGGTGGCGTCCGGCGTCATCGCGGCATCGGGCACCCTTGCGCAGATCATTCCCCCGTCGCTGGTGCTGATCGTTCTCGCCGACCAGCTCGGCCGCTCGGTCGGCGACATGTATGCCGGCGCCCTGATCCCCGGCCTGGTGCTGACCGGCCTTTACACGCTCTACATCGTGATCATGTCGATCGTCCGGCCAAAGTCGATGCCGGCGCTGCCGCTCGAGGCGCGCACGCTTGGCCATGGCGTGATGTCCTTGCTGATCGCCTTGATCGCGGCCGTGGCAATAGCCTATGCGGCCTACCGCTATCTGGTACCCGCCCATGGCGACAATGCCGACATTCTCGGCGCGACCATCGGCGTCGTCTTCATCTACATTGTCGCTATCCTCGACCGCAGCCTGAACCTCAACATGATGTCGCGGCTGGCGCAGCAGGTCGTCATCGTGCTGATCCCGCCGCTGGCGCTGATCTTCCTGGTGCTCGGCACCATCTTCCTAGGCATCGCCACCCCGACCGAGGGCGGCGCCATGGGCGCGGTCGGCGCGCTGGCGATGGCGGCGATGAAGGGCCGGCTGTCACTCGAGGTCATCAAGCAGGCGCTTGCCTCGACGACGCGGCTGTCGTCCTTCGTGCTGTTCATCCTGATCGGCGCCCGCGTCTTCTCGCTCACCTTCTACGGCGTCAACGGCCAGATCTGGGTCGAGCACCTGCTGACCTCGCTGCCGGGCGGCGAAGTCGGCTTCCTGATCGGCGTCAACATTCTCGTCTTCTTCCTCGCCTTCTTCCTCGATTTCTTCGAACTGGCCTTCATCATCGTGCCGCTGCTGGCGCCTGCCGCCGACAAGCTCGGTATAGACCTGATCTGGTTCGGCGTGCTGCTGGGCGTCAACATGCAGACCAGCTTCATGCATCCGCCCTTCGGCTTCGCGCTGTTCTACCTGCGCTCGGTCGCCGCCCGCGTGCCCTATCTCGACCGCCTCACCGGCAAGCAGATCGCGCCGGTGACAACAGGCCAGATCTATTGGGGCGCGGTGCCGTTCGTCTGCATCCAGGTGATCATGATCGGGCTTACCATCGCCTTCCCGCAAATGGTGATGCGCTACAAGGGCACGGCGGTCGATTCCGGGACGATCGACTACACAGTGCCGGGTGTACCCGGCATGTCACCGCTCGGTGCACCGGAAGGTGGCGACGCGCCCGCCAATGGCGGTACTGCCCCGGCCGCGCCCGGCACGCCAGACCTGTCGCAGCCGCCGAGCTTCGGCGATGCGCCGCCTGCCAAGCCGGCTGCACCCGCGCCGGACCTGTCGCAACCGCCAAGCTTCAATTGACGGGGACTACGCCATGAGAGCGGTGCGGCTGGAAGCAGTGGGCAGCATCTCGTTGCGGGAGGTCGACAAACCTGTTCCCGGCAACGACGACCTCCTGGTGCGTATCGAGGCCTGCGGCGTCTGCGGCACCGACCGGCATCTTTTCCACGGCGAATTCCCAAGCAGGCCGCCAGTGACGCCCGGACACGAATTCGCCGGCATCGTCGAGGCGGTCGGCTCCGGTGTGTCCGGATTCTCGGTTGGCGACCGCGTCACCGGCGATCCCAACATCGCCTGCGGACGCTGCGGCCACTGCCACGCCGGCCGCGTCAATCTGTGCAGCAATCTCACCGCCATCGGCATCCACCGCGACGGCGGCTTTGCCGACTATGTGGTGATGCCCCAGAAGCAGGCTTTTGTCCTTCCCGCGGATCTGAAGCCGATGCATGGCGCGTTCTGCGAGCCACTCGCCTGCTGCCTGCACGGTATCGATCTGGCAGAGATCAAGCCGGGCAACTCGGTTGTGGTCCTCGGCGGTGGCGTGATCGGCCTGCTTACCGTGCAACTGGCGCGGCTGGCCGGCGCCACGACCATCATCCTGTCGACCAGGCAGGCGTCGCGACGCGCGCTTGCCAAGGAACTCGGCGCGACGGCAACGGTCGACCCCGGTGCCGGCGATGTGATCGACGCCGTGGCGGGGACAGCGGGGCTGGTACCTGGCGGCGTCGACGTGGTGTTCGAATGCGCGGGCGTGCGCGACACCGTCGAGCAGTCGATGCGGATCGCGCGCGCCGGCGGTACGGTGGTCATCGTCGGCGTGGTGCCGCAAGGCATGAAGGTGACGTTCGAGCCCTTCGACCTGTTGTTCCGCGAATTGAAGGTTCTGGGCTCCTTCCTCAACCCCTACACCCATGGCCGGGCGGCCGAGCTCATCGCTTCGGGCGCGATCGAGATCGACCGGCTGATCTCCAGGCAGGTCACGCTCGAGGAGGCCCCGGCGGTGATCGCCAATCCGCCGGCACCGGGCGAAGTGAAGGTGCTGGTGGTGCCGGGCCGGGGCTAGCTTTCCTCTCCCCGTCACAGGCAGGTGAGGGGCGGCGCCAATGCTGGATTGATAAGATGCGGGGACGGGGCTTAAACCAGGAACGATCCGTCGCCGAAGCCGGCGCTGCCCCTCATCCGCCCTTCGGGAACCTTCTCCCCGTATAGTGACGGGGAGAAGGGAAGACCAACCTACAGCTTGCCGTTGCGCTGCTGGACCATCATGAAGGTGTCGTAATTGTATTCGGCCACCTGTGCCCAGAGATAGTGCTCCTTGCGGAAGCCCTTGATCGATTCCCAGATCTTCTTGAACGGCGCGTTCGAGGCTTCCATTTCGGTGTAGACCTCGTTTGCCTTCTCGAAGCAGGCGGCCATGATCTCCTGGCTGAACGGACGCAGTTTCGCGCCGCCGGCCACCAGCCGCTTCACCGCCGGGGGGTTCACATAGTCATATTTCTGCAGCATGTTGGCGTCCGCGGCCTGGGCGCACGTGCGCAGCAGCGACTTGTAGGTCGGCGAAAGCTCGTCGTACTTCGCCTTGTTGAACATCAGGTGGACGGTCGGACCGCCTTCCCACCAGCCGGGATAGTAATAATAGGGCGCGACCTTGTAGAAGCCGAGCTTCTCGTCGTCATAGGGGCCGACCCATTCGGCGGCATCGATGGTGCCTTTTTCCAGCGCCGGGTAGATGTCGCCGCCGGCGATCTGCTGCGGCACGACGCCGAGCTTCTGCACCACCTTGCCGGCAAAGCCGCCGATGCGCATCTTGAGGCCGGAGAGGTCGGCCACCGTGTTGATCTCCTTGCGGAACCAGCCGCCCATCTGGACCCCGGTGTTGCCGCCCGGCAGGCCGAACAGACCCTGCGTGGCGAGGAACTCGTTGAACAGGTCGATGCCGCCGCCATGGTAGTGCCAGGCATTCATGCCGCGCGCGTTGAGCGAGAAGGGAACCGCGGCACCCAGCGCCCATGTCGGGTCCTTGCCCCAGTAATAATATGCCACCGTGTGACAGGCCTCGACCGTGCCGGCCGTGGTGGCATCGGCAACCTGTAGACCGGGCACGAGTTCACCGGCGGCGAAAACCTGGATCTGGAAATTGCCGTCGGTGGCTTCCGACAACATCTTCGAGAACACTTCGGCCCCGCCATAGATGGTGTCGAGCGACTTCGGGAAGGACGATGCCAATCGCCATGTCACCTTGGGATTGGACTGAGCGATTGCCGGTGCGGCGAGCGTGGCCGCCGCCGCTGCTGCGCCGACGCCGGTGACGCTGGCCTTGCGGATAAATGAACGACGATCCATGCAGTTCCTCCCTTTTGGATCAACAGAACCGACGTTCGGGAATCCTCGGCTCCCGCATCGGTTCGCTCGAAACAATACACGGGCAAGGAGTCGAGTCCAGCACGGCGGCCGGATTTGGTGCCGAAGCCAGACGACCCTGCAACTATAGTCTAACGCGGCATGGGGTGGCCCATGCGACACACTGAAACTTGGCATGGAAAATTGCCCAGGGATGGCCTATTTTGGACGCAGGACATCACATCCAGATGGAAACCAGACCCAAAATGCAGCAGCCGCTCGTCGCCATATCGACCGACGTCCGTCAATTCGACAACTACACCTGGCATGCCGCTCCGCAGCAATATCTGGAGGCGGCGGTCACGGGTGCCGGCGTTTTCCCCCTGCTCGTGCCTTCGTTCGGCGGCCGGCTGGACTTCGACGAGCTCCTGTCGTCGGTCGACGGCGTCATGCTGACCGGCTCGAAATCCAACGTCGACCCTTCGCTCTACGGCGGCGATGCGAGCGAAGCGAATGGCCCTTACGACCCGGCACGCGACGCCACCACGCTGCCGCTGATCCGCAAGGCGATCGAGCGCGGCGTGCCGCTGCTTGCCATCTGCCGTGGCATACAGGAGCTGAACGTAGCACTGGGCGGCACGCTGGGCACCGAGATCCAGGAGCGTGAAGGTTCGCTGGACCACCGCGCACCGGTGAGCGACATCCAGGACGAGCGCTTCGCCATCCATCAGACCGTTGCGATCAAGCCGGGCAGCTGTCTTGCCGGCGTGTTCGGCGCGGGTGACATGAAGGTCAATTCCCTGCATCGCCAGGCCATCGACCGGCTCGGCCCGAAACTGCAGGTCGAGGCCGTCGCCACCGACGGCACGATCGAAGCGGTGTCGGTGAAGGACGCCCGCGCCTTCGCCGTCGGCGTCCAGTGGCATCCCGAATATTGGGTCAAATCGGACAGCAACTCGGCCAAGATCTTTCGCGCCTTCGGCGACGCGGTGCGCCTGCACGCGGCGGCGAAGGCTGGCGCACGGGCGGCGGCGGAGTAGTCAGTCTCCCGGCTTCAAGTCACTGTCTGCCGCCAGCGACAGCAGCGGATTGGCCGGCGCGTAGGATTCGTAGCCGTCGCCATCGGCAACGGCGAAGGTGACGATCGGATCGATGCCGTTGACGCTGAAGGCGACCGTTCCGTCCTGTCCTTCGCGCCAGAATTTCGCATGCTCGATGCCCGGCAGGAGCCGTCGGCAATTCGGCGCCACCGTCAGCAGCGACAGGCCATCCGAAATCGAGGCCCCGCGCTTGACCGCGCAGGCGCCCTCGTCGCCATTGGCGACCAGCCTGTAGGTGTTGGACGGCGTGGCCTCGTCGGCGGCGCTTTCAACACTGCCGCCATGTAACAGCTGAACGCCGCCAAACAAGCCGGCGGCCCCGATCAAAGCGGAAAGCGTCTTCATCCTGCGCACCTACACGTATAGACAGGATGCAGAATGATTCCAAAGGGTTAAGCTGACGTTAATAAATATGGCGGAGCCAGACGCTCAAGCGCGCGCCTTAACGCCGGCCGTCTCGGGCACCGGCGTCAGCGGCCGGCGCTCGCTGAACCAGGAGACCAGATTGTCGACGCATAGATCGGCCATGGCGCGGCGTGTGTGCTCCGAGGCCGAGCCGACATGCGGCAACAGAGAGGCGTTGGGTAAGTCGAGCAACGCCTGGGGGACATTCGGTTCTTCGGCAAAGACATCGAGGCCGGCGGCGGCAATGGTGCCGTCGGCAAGCGCTGTCGCAAGGGCTGCCTCGTCGACCGTGCTGCCCCGGCCCACGTTGACGAAGACGCCGTTGGCGCCGAGTGCCGACAGGATTTCGGCGTTGACCGCCTTCTGCGTCGAAGCGCCGCCGGGCGCCACCGAGATCAGCGTATCGACTGCTTCGGCCAGGCCCTTCAACGTGTCGTGGTATTGATAGGACAGGCCTTCGACCCGACGCCGATTGTGATAGGCGATCGGCAGGCCGAAAACCTCCAACCGGCGGGCAATGGTAAGACCGATGCGGCCCATGCCGAAAATGCCGACGCGGCGCGCCCGCAAGGTGAGCCGGCTTAGCGGGTAGTCGCCGCTGCGCGGCCAGTTGCCGTCGCGTAGCCAGGCTTCGGCCCGCGGCAGGCCGCGAATGGTGTTGATCAGCAGGCCAATCGCGGTATCGGCGACTTCTTCGCTCAACACATCGGGCGTATTGGTGACCATGATGCCATGCGCGGCGGCATGGCGGACGTCGACCGAATCATAGCCGACGCCAAAGCTGGCGATGATTTCGAGGTTCGGCAGCGCGTCCATGAAGGCGGCGTTGATGCCGGCATAGGAAGCGATGCCGCGCACCGTGCGCCGCATCTCGTCGGTGACCAGCGATGGCTCGGCGCGATCGATGCCCATAAGGCTGAACGTCCGCCCGATGCGGCCGACCGCGTGGGCGTTGAACTGGCCTGGCGTCAAAATGACGACAGGCGGTTTCTGCTCGGGCTCGATCATACACGCTCCACCGGCTTGCCGGTCGACTGGCGCACATGCAGTTCCGGCTTGATCAATTCCTGCGAGGGCCGCACCGTCTGGCCGTTGAGCTTGTCGAGCAGCGCGCTGGCGGCGCGGCGGCCAACCTCGCGCTGGCCGTTCCAGACGGTGGTGAGCGCCGGCGTGGCGATCGCCGCCTCCTCGAGATCGTCATAGCCGGTGACGGAGATGTCGATGCCCGGCACCAGGCCGGCGCGCGCAATGCCGTTCATCAGGCCAATGGCGACGAGATCGTTCCAGCAGCAGGCGGCGGTCGGCCTGTCCTTCAGCGCCAGGAACTGCCCGGCGGCCTCGAAGCCGGCCTGTTTGGTGCGCGGGCCTGATATGCGCCAGGACGGCCTGACTTCGAGCCCCGCCGCCTCCATGGCATTGACATAGCCCTGATAGCGGTCACGGCCCGTCGAGGTCTGGTCGGTGCCGCCGATCATGGCGATGCGCTTGTGGCCGAGCGAGATCAGATGGTTGGTGGCGAGGCCTGTCCCATAAGAGTCGTCGCCGCGAAACACCGGCACGTCGGCGCCCTCGACGGTGCGCGCGATCAGCACCGCAGGCAGGCCGTTCTCCTCGGCCATCACGATGTCGGACGCGGGCGTGCCGATGGCAGGCGACATGATGACGCCGTCCGCGCCGAGCTGCAGCAGCGTGTCAATGAAGGTGCGCTGCTTTTCGAGCTGGTCGTAGTGATTGGAAAGGATGAAGGTTTGCCGGCTGCGGTCGAGCTCGCTCTCGATCGAACGCAGGATCTCGGCGAAGAACGGGTTCATGATGTCGTGCACGACGACACCGACAATGCCCGAGCGCGAGGTGCGCAGACTGGCGGCGCGACGGTTGTAGATGTAGCCGATGGCGCGCGCATGCTCCTTGATGCGGTCGCGCGTCGAGCCGGCAACCAGCGGGCTGTCGCGCAGTGCCAGTGACACGGTGGCCGTGGAGACGCCAAGCGCGTCCGCGATCGTCGACAGCTTGATCTTCTGTGCCAGCCTTTCGCTCCCCGTCGTTTTTTAAACTGTTTAAGGGCGGCCTTATGCCATCGATCGGGGCCAAATCAAAGTTTTTTTGCCAGCGCTTCCGCCTCGACGTCCGACGCCGCGCGGCTGCGCAGCCTGAGCCGGTGTTCGCGATGGACGATGTAGAGGCCGCTGGCGACGATGATGGCGGCGCCGACCAGCGTCCAGCGGTCGGGAAACTGCTTGAAGACGAGCCAGCCGGAAATGATCATCCACACCATCTGCGAATAAGGATAGGGGGCGAGCGCCGTGGTCGTTGCCAGCCGATAGGCCTGGACCAGCAGCCAGTGCCCGACGCCGCCGAACACGCCAAGCATGAGCAGCACGAACCAATGCCAGCCATCGTGCGGCAACGAGAACGAAAACGGCAGCATGGGCAAAAGCAGCACCGCTGGGGCCAGCGCCGAGAACAGGATCAGGCTTTCCGAGGTCTCGGTGGCCGACATGCGGCGCGTCATGATGACATAGAAGCAGTTCGACAGCATCGAGCCGAGCGCGAAGAGATGTCCGATGCCGAAAACACCGACACCCGGCCTCGTGATGATCAAAACCCCGGCGAAGGCAGCCAGAATCGCCAGCCAGCGCCGCCAGCCGGCCCATTCGCCGAGCAGCGGGCCGGCAAGGGCGGTGATCACCATCGGCCCGAAGAAATAGATGGATGTCGTCTCGGCCAGTTGCAGGGAGCGCAGCGCCAGGACGTTGAAGATGGTCGAGCCGAACAGAAAGGCGCCACGGATCACATGCGCCGGCAAGTTGACAGGGCGAAACCGCGCCGGGTCGCGCCAGCCACGCAGCAGCGCCCCGACCAGCACCACATGCACGGCAAAGCGCACCCAGGCAACGATCAAGACGGAGACGCCGGCCAGGACGAGGTATTTGCTTGAGGTGTCGAGGAAGGTGAAGAAGACATAGGTGGCCAGCATGCAGACGATCGCCACCGGCGGCGTCGCGCTTTCTGACTGTCTTTGGGAAGGACTCACGTGCAGGCCGGAGGAAAAGCTGGGCTGGAGCCCACCTTTGCGGGAATTGTCCCTTGCCGGCAAGCCAATTGTCGCCCGCTGCCGTGCCTTGGGTCGCTGGCACAACAACAGCCGCCGTCAGGCTTAGTCCGCAGGCGCTAGGTGTGCATGCGGGCACCCTTGGTGATCTTGTCGACCACCTTCTTTTCGGCGCGCAGCGCGATGCCGACCACCTTGGCGTCTTCGGGCGCGAATTCGGCGAAGGCGGCGCGGTTGGCGGCGTCGAAGCCCGTGGCAAACATCTCCTCGACATAGAGCGAGGTGGTGACGCCGCGTTCCAGCGCACGCCGGTGGATCGCACCGAGCGTCGCCTGGTCGGCCGAGAGCACGATGACCGGCTGGATCGAGAGCGGATTGTAGAGATTGCCTGATCGGTCTCGATAGGGCTCGCCGATGATGTCGGGAAACTGCGCGACGACGCCGCTGGTCAAAAAGGCGGTGACGTTGAGCTTCTGCCAGACCGGCAGATCTTCCCTGAGCACGATTGCAAACTTCGTATCGAACATGAGACAGTGACCAATTCCAGCTGGCGCCCCGATTTTTCGAGGCTGAAGGGACGATGTCGTTCGAACTAGACCGCCAGGCTTTCGAGGGTCTTGGACGTTTGTGCGCCGATGCCGCGGAAAACTGCATCATTTCCGCGCCCGACCCGGCCGGGATGGAGCGTATCGAGGCTCGGTTTCACGGCAGCGCCTTCGACCTGCACCGCCACGACACCTATGCGATCGGGGTGACATTGCGCGGCGTGCAGACCTTCCGCTATCGCGGCGCGGCGCGGCTGAGCCTGCCCGGCCAGATCATCGTGCTGCATCCCGACGAATTGCATGATGGCGGCGCGGGCACGGAGGAAGGCCTGCGTTACAGGATGCTCTATCTGGAGCCGTCACTTATGCTCGATTCTCTCGGTGGCGCGACGCTGCCTTTCGTCAGGGACGGCGTGGTGACCGACGACGCCTTCTGCGCGACGCTGCTTTCGGCGCTCGGCCCGTTGGAACAGGAACTCGACGAGCTGTTCGTCGACGACTTCCTGGCGCAGTTGACGCTAGCCCTGGCCCGGCACGCCGGCCAGCCGGCAAAGCCAATAGCGGGGACGGCGCGGCGGGCGGCGACGCTGGCGCGCGAGTATCTGACGGAAAACCTCGACCGGCCCGTGCGTTCGGGTGAGTTGGAAGCCGTCACGGGTCTCGACCGCTATGCCCTATCGAGACATTTCCGCGCGGCCTTCTCGACCAGTCCGCATCGTTTCCTGGTGATGCGCCGGCTTCAGCGCGCACGCAGGATGATCGCCGCCGGCGAGCCCTTGGCGCAGATCGCGATCGAAGCCGGCTTCAGCGACCAGAGCCACTTCAACAGGCAATTCAAGAAAGCGTTCGGCATGACGCCGGGACGCTGGTCGTCCTTGATCAACGGAGTTGCGGCCGCCTGATTGGCGAAGGGATCAGTCGTCGGTTTCGGCGTCGTCGTCGATCAGCACCAGTTCCTCGTTGGAGAGGTTGGCCTCGATGCGGGCGAGCAGCTTGAACAGCGCCTTCTGGTCCTTCTTGTCGAGGCCCTTCAACGCCTGCTTTTCGGTCTTCCTCACCGACTTCTCGATGGCGCGGATGGTTTCGCGACCGGTCTCGGTCAGGAAGATGTGCGCCTGGCGCGCATCGGATTCCGATGCGCGCTTTTCCAGAAAACCCTGCGCCTGCAGCCGGTTGATGGTCTTGGTGATGGTCGGCGGACGCACGCCGAGCCGCCCGGCAAGATTGCCCGGTGTCTGGCCGTCCTCACGGTCGAGCGCCAGCATGATCTGGTCCTGGCCGGCATAGAAGCCATGCGCCAGAAGCCGTGCCGCCAGCGCGGTCCTTGCCAGCCTTGCCGCTGAATGCAGCCGGCTCATCGTTGCAGTCTTGTCCGCCTTGGCCATGGTCATCCCTCTTCGGCCGTACCGGTGCGCACAGCATAGACGCAGCCGGCCGGTTGGCAATCGACGATCGAAAAGATTCCGGCATTCGAAACAGCTTTGCCGGCAAGCATTGCGGTGTCCGCCGTGGTGATGCCAGATGTTTATTTCAGTTAGATGACAAACGAGTTTCGAGCGGAGCGGATTCGCTGCAACCTTGCGTGGATGCGATCCGACGCCCGACAGTCCTGACAAGACGTCTCTCTTGATCATTCCAGCGCCGAGGCGGCGACCGGGTGCGTGGCCGTGATGTCAGGACAATCCCCTGCCGACAGCTTTGGCCCATGGTTTGCCCCGTGCAAAAGCCCGGCGCACATCCTATATGCAACCGACAATCCCCTTTCGCGGCCTGGATTTCAGGCCCAAGTCATTCGAGGCAAGCCATGAGCGACGCACAGACGCAGATCCCCGTAACCGTTCTCACCGGCTATCTCGGCGCCGGCAAGACGACCTTGCTCAACCGCATCCTGTCGGAGAGCCACGGCAAGCGCTACGCGGTCATCGTCAACGAATTCGGCGAGATCGGCATCGACAACGACCTGATCGTGGAATCGGACGAGGAAATCTACGAGATGAACAATGGCTGTGTCTGCTGCACGGTGCGCGGCGACCTGATCCGCGTCGTCGAAGGCCTGATGCGCCGGCCCGGCCGTTTCGACGCCATCGTCGTCGAGACCACGGGGCTGGCCGATCCTGTGCCGGTGGCGCAGACCTTCTTCATGGACGACGACGTGCGCTCCAAGACCAAGCTCGATGCCGTGGTGGCGCTGGTCGACGCCAAGCACCTGCCGCTCAGGCTCAAGGATTCCAAGGAAGCCGAGGACCAGATCGCCTTCGCCGACGTCGTCGTTCTCAACAAGACCGATCTCGTCACCGCCGAAGAGCTGGCCAAGGTCGAGGCAACGATCCGCGCCATCAACCCGGCGGCCAGGATCCATCGCACGACGCGCGCCGGCGTGGCGCTGTCGGAGGTGCTCGACCGTGGCGCCTTCGACCTGTCCAAGGCACTGGAAAACGACCCGCATTTCCTCGAGGCGCATGACGACCATGATCACCATGACCATGATCACGACCATGATCACCACGATCACGATGGGCACGACCACCACCATCACGCGCATCCCTCCGACATCCATGACGTGACGGTGCAGTCGGTGTCGCTGCGCGGCGGCGAAATGGACCCGAAGAAATTCTTCCCGTGGATCGAGAAGATCACCCAGATGGAAGGCCCCAACATCCTGCGGCTGAAAGGCATCATCGCGCTCAAGGGCGATGACGAGCGCTATGTCCTGCAGGGCGTGCACATGATCATCGAGGGCGACCACCAGCGCGCCTGGAAAGATGGCGAAAAGCACGAGAGCCGGCTGGTCTTCATCGGCCGCGAACTCGACGCCGAGCGGCTGAAGAAGAGCTTTGACGCCTGCCAGGCGGCTTGATTTCCAAATCCCGTAGCGTTAGCGCTGCCCGGTCTGTCCTTCTCCCCTTGTGGGAGAAGGAAGAGCCGCCCCTGGCCGCGCCGGCGGCTTCCTCGAATGGAATAGCCTGCCATGCCAACCGTCGCTCCGCTCGATCTCGAAGGCCATTGCGTCGCCGCCGTCTTCCTTGGCGACGTGCCGCATTTCGCGCTGGCCGATGGCGCTATCCACCGGCTCGACAATGGCCACAAGACCGTGCAGGCCAATGATGGGCTGCTGGCGGCCTTCCATGACGCGGCGAACGACCGGCTGATCACCGGCGGCGAGGACGGCAAGGTGTTTGCCGTGAAGGCCGGCGGTGAGACCCAGGAGGTGGCGAGCGCCGGCAAGAAATGGATCACCAGCGTTGCCGCCGGGCCGCAAGGCGCCATCGCCTATGCCACGGGCAAGACCGCCTTCGTGCGCTTTGTCGATGGCAAGACCAAGGAATTCTTACATCCGCGTTCGGTAGAGGGGCTCGCCTTCTCGCCCAAGGGCATGCGCTTCGGCGTCGCCCGCTACAATGGCGCGACGCTGCATTTCCCGGCCGCCGAAGGCAAGCCGGTGGATCTCGAATGGGCCGGCGCGCACACCGGCATCACCTTCTCGCCGGACGGCGCCTTCCTCGTCACCACCATGCAGGAAAACGCCCTGCATGGCTGGAAGCTCGCCGACGGCAAGCACATGCGCATGAGTGGCTATCCCGGCAAGGTCAAGAGCCTGTCGTGGAGCGTCAAAGGCAAATGGCTGGCCAGTTCCGGTGCGCCGGCGGCGATCGTCTGGCCGTTCTCGTCCAAGGACGGGCCGATGGGCAAGGCGCCGCTGGAACTCGGCACGCGCGGCAACGCCATGGTGACGGCGGTCGCCTGCCATCCAAGCCAGGATGTCGTGGCCGTCGGCTATGACGACGGCATGGTGATGGCTGTGCGCTTCGCCGACGCCAAGGAAGTGCTTTTGCGGCGCCCGGGCAAGGGCGGCATCACCGCGATGATGTGGGACAAGGAAGAACGCCGCGTCGCCTTCGGCAGTGCGGCCGGCGACTGCGGGGTCATCGACATCACGGCCTAGTCTCGAAATAGCTGACTACTCGGCGCCGCAGGAAACCTTGCCGGTCAGATCGACCGGCTTGCCATCGCTGTCCTTGTCGACCGTGCTGTCATAGATGGCGAGCTTGTAGTCTCCATCATAGACGCCCTCGTCGCTGGCCTTGGTCAGGATCGTCAGTTCGACCGAATTGTAGTTCTGGGCCACTTCCTGCTCGTGGTAGATGTTCAGCCGCAGTTCCTTGTTGTCCAGCCAGTACTGGGTGAGGTTGGCGTTCTCAAAAATGGTCTTTTGCAACTGATCGCCGGCTGGCCTAGCCTTGATTTCGAGGTCGCCGCGGAAGTTGAAAGTCGGGCCACCCATCCCGGTGGTCACGCCGGCATCGACCTGGAATTTGACCTGTGGATCATCGACTGAGCACCAGATGCCGCCGGTGGCGAACGCCGTACCGGCCGACAGGAACAGTATCGTCAGGCAGATGATCGTCCGCATTTCCCTTACCCAATTGCCGTCCACATTGGCGCCGACTTCGCACGGAGCGTCAAGCGCCGCTGGCAAGGCTGAGCCAATGCAGAACAGCCGCACGGCCAATTGCCGTCGCGGAGGTGGATTGGCTAAGAGGAATGAGACAGAGGGGTTTTCATGCACAGCAGCGACAGTTCAAGCACCATCGGCGGCATCGGCCGCGACCGCGTCGCGCAATTGCGCGAGACGGAAGGGGCTGCCTTCCGCGAGGCGCGACCGAAATCGCAGGCCAAGGTCGGCAACGGCCTGCCCGGCTTCTTCGGCGGCGTGCCGATGCACTGGATGAATGACTGGCCGACGCCGTTTCCGATCCTGGTCGACAGCGCCAAAGGCGCCACAATCACCGATATCGACGGCAACAGGCTGGACGATTTCTGCCTCGGCGATACCGGCTCGATGTTCGGCCATTCGCCGCCGCCGGTGGCGCGCGCCATTCGCCGCCAGGCCGGGCGCGGCCTGACCTATATGCTGCCATCGGAAGATGCGCTGGCCATCGGACCGCTGCTGCAACAGCGCTTCGGCCTGCCGTTCTGGCAGATCGCGACGACGGCGACCGACGCCAACCGCTTCACGCTGCGGGTAGCCCGTGCGGTTACCTCCAGGGAAAAGATCCTCGTCTTCAACGGCTGCTATCACGGCTCGGTGGACGAGACGATGGTGCGGCTGATCGACGGCAAGCCCGTCAACAGGCCCGGGCTGGCGGGCGAATTCCGCGATCTGACCCGAACCGCCAAGGTCATCGAGTTCAACGATGTCGCCGCACTCGAAGCCGCGTTGGAGGACAGGGACGTGGCCTGCGTCATCGCCGAGCCGGTGCTGACCAATTCCTGCATGGTGCTTGCCGATGCCGGCTATCACGATGCGCTGCGCCGGCTGACCCGCGCGGCCGGCACACTGCTTTTGATCGACGAGACGCACACCATCTCGACCGGTCCCGGCGGCTACACGAGGAAATACGGCCTGGATCCCGACTTCTTCGTGCTGGGCAAGCCGATCGCCGGCGGCGTGCCGGCAAGCGTGTGGGGCATGAGCGAGGAGGTCGCCTCGCGCTACGCCGACTACAACAGGACGAAAGAGCCGGGCTATTCCGGCATGGGCACGACGCTCTCGGCCAACCCGCTGCAGTTCGCCGCGATGCGCGCCACGCTCGAGGAGGTGATGACGCAGGAGAATTACGACCGCATGGATCACCTGGCGCGGCGGCTCGACGCCGGGCTGACCGGGGTGATCGACCGTTACCGCCTGCCCTGGCATGTCGCCCGTGTCGGCGCCCGCGTCGAGTTCATCTGCGCGCCCGGCCCGCTGCGCAATGGCGCCGAGGCGGAGGGTGCGCATGCGCCGGAACTGGAGGCAGCCATCCATGTCGCCCTGGTCAATCGCGGGGTTCTGATCGCACCCTTCCACAACATGATGCTGATCTCGCCGGCGACGTCAGGCACGCAGGTCAACCGGCTGATCAGCGCTTTTGGCGCGGTTGCGGCAAAGCTTGCGGCATGAGACAAGCGGCCATGGATCATCCTAACGCCCTCGTGACCTCACCTTCGGGCTCGACGCCCGCCGAGGCGCAAGCCTTTCTCGACGCCCATCCCGAGATCGAGGCCTTCGATATCGTACTGACCGACGCCAATGGAGTCGGCCGTGGCAAGATCGTGCGGCGGCATGAGCTGAAGAGCATTTTCGAGGGCGGCCGGCATATGCCGATCTCCATCCTCGGCCTCGACATCACCGGCGAGGATGTGCACGAAACCGGGCTGATCTGGGACAGCGGCGACGGCGATCTCAGGGCCTGGCCGATTCCGGGCACGCTGGTGCCGCTTTACGGGACGAACCCGCCGCGCGGCCAGGTGCTGATGGCGATGTACCATCTCGACGGCCAGCCAATGTCGTCGGACCCGCGCCTGGCGCTTGCCCGGCAGGTCGACATACTGGCTGCCAAGGGCCTCCATCCGGCCGGCGCCTTCGAGCTCGAGTTTTTCCTGCTGGCCAATGAGCGCGATGCCGACGGCAAGGTGCAGCCGGCGCGCGCGGTGCTCGATGGCCGCATCTCGGGCAAGACCGAGGTTTATTCCGTCGACCATCTGCATGGCATGGAGCCGCTGTTCTCCGACATCTACGCCGCCGCCAAGGCGCAAGGCATCCCGGCCGAGACGGTGATTTCCGAATATGCGCCTGGCCAATACGAATTGACGCTGAACTACCGCAAGGACGTGATGCGAGCGGCCGACGACCTCGTCATGCTGAAGCGGCTGGTGCGGGCGCAGGCGCGCCGCCACGGCGTCACCGCCTGCTTCATGGCCAAGCCGATCGAGAAATATGCCGGCTCCGGCATGCATTTTCACGTCTCGCTGCAGGACAGAGCGGGCAAGAATGTCTTCTCGGAAGCCGCGGGGGAAAACTGGTCGCTGCCGCTGTTGCGGGGCCTCGGCGGCCTGATCCAGACCATGGCGGAATCGATGCTGGTGTTTGCGCCGCACGCCAATTCCTGGCGGCGCTTCGTCTCGCAGTCCTACGCGCCGGTGGCGCCGACCTGGGGCGTCAACAATCGCTCGGTGGCGCTGCGCGTGCCAGCGGGCGACGCGAAAAACCGGCGCATCGAGCATCGGCCCTCAGGCGTCGACGCCAATCCCTATCTGGTCGCCGCGACGGTGCTGGCCGGCATCATCAAAGGCCTCGACGAGGGGCTCGATCCAGGCCCCGAAACGACCGGCAATGGCTATGAGGCGGCCGTCACCCGTACGACGATGCCGGCCGACTGGCGCGCGGCAATCGAAGCGGCCCGGGCGTCCAGCTTCCTAAAGGGCGCGCTCGGCGAGGACTTGCACCGCACCTTCGTGGCGATCAAGCAGTCCGAATACCTGCGCGTGGCGCGCACGGTCAGCGAGCTGGACTATCATCTCTACCTGCACGAAGTCTGACGACCGAGCGCCCCGGCGACGATCACTTTTTCGCCGCCACCATCAAATGAGGTAGCGCTTGACGTCCTAGGAACATATCATGAACATATGAGCGTGCTTCCTGTTCGTGAAAAGCTGGCAATCCTCTCCGACGCCGCCAAATACGACGCGTCCTGCGCCTCGTCGGGCTCCGCAAAAAAGGATTCGCTAAAATCCGGCGGCATCGGTTCCACAGAAGGCATGGGCATCTGCCATTCCTATGCGCCGGACGGCCGCTGCATTTCGCTGCTGAAAATCCTGCTGACCAATTTCTGCATCTACGACTGCAGCTATTGCATCAACCGTTCGTCCTCGAATGTCCGGCGCGCCCGCTTCGGCATCGACGAGGTGGTGAAGCTGACCATGGATTTCTACCGGCGCAATTATATCGAGGGGCTTTTCCTGTCCTCGGGCGTCATCCGCTCGCCAGAAGAGACCATGGGCGAAATGGTCGAGGTGGCGCGGCGGCTGCGGCTGGAGGAAAAATTCTCCGGTTATATCCACCTCAAAACCATCCCGGAAAGTTCGGCGGACCTGATCGAGAAGGCCGGGCTCTATGCCGACCGCCTGTCGATCAATGTCGAATTGCCCACCGACGAGGGCGTGAAGAAGCTGGCACCGGAAAAGAAGCCGGAGACAATCCGGCTTTCGATGGCCAATCTGCGCCGGAAGATGGAGGAGAAAGCCGAGCCGACGCAGCGGACGAAGAAACGCGAACGCTTCGCCCCGGGCGGACAGTCGACGCAGATGATCATTGGCGCGGACAAGACCTCCGACGACGGCATCCTGCACACCAGCGCCCGGCTCTATGGCAGTTACCATCTGCGGCGCGTTTATTATTCGGCCTTCAGTCCGATCCCCGATTCCTCGTCGTCGCTGCCGCTGCAAAAGCCGCCGCTGATGCGCGAACACCGGCTTTACCAGGCCGACTGGCTGATGCGCTTCTACGGATTTTCCCAGCCGGAAATCCTGGCCGGCAGCAGCGACGGCATGCTCGATCTCGCCATCGACCCGAAGCTTGCCTGGGCGCTGCGCAACCGGGGACGCTTCCCCGTCGACGTCAACCGCGCCGACCGCGAGGCGCTGCTGCGCGTGCCTGGCCTGGGGACCAAGGTGGTGGCGAAAATCCTGGAAACCCGCCGCCACCGACGCCTGCGGCTCGAAGATATCGGCAGGCTCTGCCATTCGATCGCCAAGCTGAGACCCTTCATTGTCGCCGAAGGCTGGTCGCCAGGCGCGCTGACCGACAGAGCCGGCCTGCGCGACAAGATCGTGCAGTCTTGCGAACAACTGGCGCTGTTTTGACCATGCGGCCGGCAGAACTCGACCTCACCCGCTACACGGTCTGGCTTGAAAGCCAGACCGATTTCGCCGGCTGGCGTGACGCGGCGCGGCGGCTGGCGCTCAACGAGGTCGGACCCGAGGACATCGGTTGGCATGTCGCGGCCGGTTCCGAGCGGCCGCAAAGCGATTTGCCTGACGTGCCGCAGGGCGCGCAGCTCGTTGTGCCGCGCGAGTTCATCGGTCATGCCGAAACCGCCTTCTGCCATCGTGACCCCGGCCGTTTCGCCTTTCTCTACCGGATGCTGTGGCGGTTGCGCACGGAGCCCAAGTTGCTGGCGATCGCATCGGATCCCGACACCAGGCGGCTGGAGACGATGGAAAAGGCGGTGCGGCGCGACAGCCACAAGATGCACGCCTTCGTCCGCTTCCGGAAGATCGGCGATGGCGAGGATGAACGCTATGTCGCGTGGTTCGAGCCCGACCATTTCATCGTCGAGCGCAACGCGGATTTCTTCGTCCGGCGGTTCACCGGCATGCGCTGGACGATCCAGACGCCATACGCTTCGGCCGACTGGGATGGCAAAAGATTGGCGATCGGACCGGGCGCCGCCAAGGCCGACGCGCCCGACCAGGACGACACCGAGGCGCTGTGGCGGACCTATTTCGAGAACATCTTCAATCCGGCGCGGCTGAAGGTGAAAGCCATGCAGAAGGAGATGCCGAAGAAATATTGGCGGAACCTTCCCGAGGCTTCGCTCATTCCTGACCTGATCGCGGGAGCGGACAAGGCCGCCATAGAAATGATTGCCAGAATGCCAACAACGCCCGCGCCGCACCACGCCAAGGTGCAGGCAAAACATTGGCCGAAGCGCCAGCCGGCAGAAGCCTCGGAAGACGATGAGGCCAGCACGATTTCCGAGTTGCGCGAAGCCGCAAAAGGCTGCCGCCGCTGTCCGCTTTGGCGCGATGCGACGCAGACCGTCTTCGGCGAAGGACCCGACAATGCCAAGGTGATCTTCGTTGGCGAACAGCCTGGCGACCAGGAGGATATCGCCGGCAAACCTTTTGTTGGCCCCGCGGGCAAGGTGTTCGATGCGATCCTGGACGATGCCGGGGTCGACCGCCAAAAAGTCTATGTCACCAACGCGGTCAAGCACTTCAAATTCGAGCCGCGCGGAAAACGACGCATCCATTCCAAGCCGAATGCCGGCGAGGTCCAGGCCTGCCGCTGGTGGATCGACAGGGAGTTCGAATTGATCAGGCCGGAGCTTGCCGTGGCGCTCGGCGCAACGGCGGCGCTGTCGCTGCTTGGCAAGGCAATCCCCGTGACCAAGATGCGCGGGCAAGTGGTGGAGCGCGAGGATGGCTTGCGTGTCTTCATCACCATCCATCCCTCCTTCATCCTGCGCATCCATGAGCCGGCGGACAAGGAAGCCGAGCGCGCGCGGTTTTTGGGGGATATGAGGCAGGTGAAGCGGCTTATGGCGACGTGATCGATCAGATCCGAGCGCTGGATAAGGATCGAACGGTTGGCGCCGCCCCTCATTGTCCTGCCGGACATTTCTCCCCGTATAGCGACGGGAGAAAGGCGCTGTGCCTGCGCTTTCGCCAATCACCAACGTTGCAAGAAAAGCGCCAAGACGCGGTTAGCTTCCTTCTCCCCGTCACTATAAGGGGAGAAGGTGCCGGCAGGCGGATGAGGGGCAGCGCTTGCGTTTGGGAGGGGGGCGCACAGGCCTTTAACGAACGAAAATGGCCCTCAAATCGTTCACATTCGTGCCCGTAGGTCCCGGCACGAACAAATCCCCCACCGCATTGAAGGCCGTCCAGGCATTGTTGCCGGCCAGCATCGCCTTGGCGTCGACACCCGCCGCCCGCATGCGCGAGACGGTTGAGCCGTCGGCGAAGGCGCCGGCATTGTTTTCCGAGCCGTCGATGCCGTCGGTATCGGCGGCCAGTGCGTGAATGCCTTCTAAGCCGTTGATGCTGATGGCGAAGGCGAGCAGGAATTCCGAATTGCGACCGCCCTTGCCTTTCGCGCGTAGCGTCACGGTGGTCTCGCCGCCGGACAGGATCAGCACCGGCTTCGAGAACGGCCGATTACGCGTCGCCACTTCACGGGCGATTGCCGCATGAACACCACCGACTTCGCGTGCTTCGCCTTCGATGGCATCGGAGAGGATGACGGCTTCGACGCCTTGCCGCCTGGCTTCCGCAGCCGCCGCCTCCAGCGAGACGCCGGCGGAAGCGATCAGATGCACCTCGTTGCGCGCAAAGCGCTGATCGTCGGGATCTGGTGCGTCGGCCGCCGGCGACTGGATATGCGCCATGACCGCGTCCGGCAGTTTCATGCCATAGGCGGATATCGATGCCAGCGCATCTTTCCGGCTGCCAGCGTCCGGAACGGTCGGGCCGGACGCCACCAGGGCTGGATTGTCGCCGGGGATGTCGGAGACCACCAGCGACACCACCTTGGCCGGCCATGCGGCAGCGGCCAGCCGGCCGCCCTTGATGGTGGAGAGGTGCTTGCGGATGGTGTTCATCGCCGCGATCGGCGCGCCGGAGGCGAGCAGCGCCTCGTTGACGGCGATCTCGTCGGCCAACGTCAGGCCGGCGGCGGGAGACGGCAGCAACGCCGAACCACCGCCGGAAATCAGCGCCACGACCAGGTCGTCCGCCGTCAGTCCTTGCACCTTCTCCAGCAGTCGTCGCGAGGCTTCGAGCCCGGCGGCGTCCGGCACCGGATGCGCGGCCTCGATGATCTCGATGCGCTCGCATCTGGCGCCATAGCCGTAGCGAGTGACGACCAGCCCTTCTATCGGCCCGTCCCAGACTTTCTCAAAGGCCGCCGCCATCTGCGCCGAGCCTTTGCCGGCGCCGATGACGATGGTGCGGCCTTTGGGCTTCGCCGGCAGATGGTCGCGGATGGTGCGCTCCGGATCGGCGGCAGCAACGGCGGCGTCAAAGATCGAGGTGAGAAAGGTCCTGGGGTCGAGCACGGTCATTCGGCTTCCGCAGCCAGCGCCAGCCCGCGCTTGTCGACACCAAGATGATCGCACAGTGCATCGACCACGACGCCGTGATCTTCTCGTTCCGGCAGCCCCGACACCGCAATCACGCCAATCACGCCAGCGCCATTGACCGTCACCGGGAAACCACCGCCGGCGAGCACGTATTCCGATATGTCCAGGCCTTCGCCGATCTTGAAGGTCCGGTCGAGACGTTGCTGCTCCAGAACCAGACGGTAGGTGCTTCTGAGGTAGCGCTTCACGACATTGATCTTGCGTCGCGCCCAGTCGGGATTGGAAGCGTTGGAGCCCGGCATGGCGGCATAGAAGAGCGGCCGATCCCACAGCCTGATATCGACGATGACAGGCATGTTTTCAGCAAGTGCTCGGTCGCGGATGGCGGAACCGATCTTGAAGGCAACGGCCTCATCGAAGGCGGGAAAGACAAGAGTTTCTTCCTGTCTCTTGATCAGAGCGATGTCGTCAGCAACGGCCATTTTCTTTCTCCGAAATCGTCACACGTCGTGTGTACGACAAGGGCTGCCGGGTCAAGCTTCCGTCTTGCAGCACCAGGGGTCGACCCCCACTCCGTCGAGCTTCGCTCGAC
>NZ_JAIUIN010000033.1:0-48629 GCF_020165665.1 Mesorhizobium sp. BH1-1-4 | reverse complement strand
CCAGCAACAAGGTTGAATCAGATTTGCTCGCCTAAGGGAATCCGTCTTCGATTCAGCCTCAACTCATCCCGCTCTAGATCACCGTCACCCCGGAAACCACGATCTGCGCCGTGCGGGCGGTCAATTTCCCGCGCTTGCGTAATGTCGGTTTTTCATAGGTCTTCTTCATGTGTCCGTCCCGATGTGAACTCGCACGGGGTGGGCGAGCCCAGACATAACGACATCGTACGGGTTCGGGTTGCGTCGCGCGGCGGTTTTCGTCCTCACCGCGATGCTTGCCCTCGATTGAAAGGAGGCAGGCGGCCGTTGGCTCGTCAACTATGCGCGGGACAAGCCATCGATGAGCGCCGTTAGAACGGCGCGGTAATCCTCGGCTGAAGCACCCGCCTCGATGGCCAGCGCCGCGCGGTCGAAAGCCGAGCCGAGCAGGGCCGTCAGCGCCTCCGCCGGCAGCTTTGTCATCGACCGTGCGCGCATTGCCGCGACAAGGCCTTCGCGCAGCGAGCGGTTGCCGTGGCGGTTGTCAATGGCATCCATGGCGGCGCGGCCGAGCACGGCCGGGCCGTCGAGCAGCAGGAGCCGCGTGCGGCCGGGCGCGCGCATGGCGGCAAGATAGGCGTCGGATCCGGCAATCAGCGCATCGCGGGCACTGAGCGAGGGCGGGGAGGCGCGGTCGATCTCCCGCGCCACCGCCGCGGCTTCCTGCTCGACCACGGCGGCGAAAAGCGCCTGCTTGTCGGCAAAGTGGTGGTAGAGCGCGCCGCGCGTCACGCCGGCGGCGGCGACGATCTCCGGCGTACCGGTCTCGGCATAGGACTTTTCCGTGAACAGCTTGCGTGCCGCCGCGATCAGATCGGCGCGCGTCGCCTCGGTGCGGTCCCGGTTCGAGCGGCGGGCGGATTCCTGTTGCATACATGCAGCCTGTATGTTAATTCGATTTACATGCAGACTGTATGTTAATTGACGGGAGAAGGCAAAGATGAAGACGACGAGCTACTATCCGGTGCTGATGACGGGCGATGTCGCCGGCACGGCGGCCTTTTATGTCAGGCATTTCGGCTTCCGGCCGCTGTTTGAAAGCGACTGGTACGTGCATCTGCAATCGGCGGATAACAGGCGCGTCAACCTTGGCATCGTCCAGGGAGACCATGGGACGATCCCGGAGGAGGGGCGAGGGCGGAGCTCGGGCCTGCTGATCAATTTCGAGGTTCGCGACCCCGATGCGGTCTATGCGCGGATCCTGGCTGCCGGCCTGCCTATCCTGCGAACGCTGCGCGACGAGCCTTTCGGCCAGCGCCATTTCATCACCAAAGACCCCAACGGCGTGCTGATCGACATCATCAAGCCGATCCCGCCCAGCGAGGAGTTCCTGGCGCAGTATGCGCAGGGTGCCGCGGGGGCTTGAGCGGCAGCCTCAGCTCGCGCGCGCCACCGGCGTCACCGCCACCTGGCTGACGCCCGTGCGGCGCACCACCGTGCACAGGGTCTCGCGGCCGATGCGCTCGGCGTCGAGCATGCGTACGAGGTCGTCGACGCCGGTGACCGGGCGGCCGTCTATCGCCGCGATGATGTCGCCTTCCTTGAGGCCTGCCTTGGCGGCCGGGCCGTCCTTCTCGACGCTGCGCAGGCGCACCGCCGTGCTGGTCGAGACCTGCGACAGAAGGGCGGCGCGGCGCGGCAAATTGGTGGTGTCGGCGGAAACGCCGATGAAGGCGCGCCGCACGCGGCCGAAGCGGATGATCTCGGAGATGACGAACCGGGCGGTGTTGGAGGCGACGGCGAAGGCAATGCCTTGCGCACCGTGGATCATGGCGGTGTTGACGCCGATCACTTCGCCCGCCGACGACACCAGCGGGCCGCCGGAATTGCCGGGGTTGAGCGCGGCATCGGTCTGGATGACGTCGTCGATCAGCCGCCCGGTCGAGGCGCGCATCGAGCGGCCGAGCGCCGAGACGACGCCCGAGGTAACCGTCCATTCGAAGCCGAGCGGATTGCCGATGGCAATCGCGATCTGGCCGCGCCGCAACCGCTTGGAATCGCCGAGCGGCGCCACATCGGCGAAGCTGCCGTCGGCGCGCACCAGGGCGATGTCGGTGTCGGGGTCGCGGCCGAGCACGCGGCCCTCGCTGGAGGCGCCGTCCGGCATCGAGACGCGCACCGTCCTGGCGTCGCCCACGACATGGAAATTTGTGACGACCAGCCCGTCCGGCGCGATGACGAAGCCCGAGCCGTGGCCGCCCTGGCCGCCAATGCGTTCGATGCGGCAGACGGCCGGGCCGATGCGGTCGACCGCGTCCGCGACGGTCGAGGAATAGGCATCGAGCAAGCTCTCGTCGGGTTCGAATTTGGCGGCGGCAAGGGCCATGGAAGGGCTCCGTGTTTTCAGGCGTAAGGATGACTATTTTCCCGTCTGTGTCGTTCTCCCAAAACCGCTGAGCACTTTTGGGCGACACGCACTATATGTGCGGAGCGGCCGGAAGCGCCGCGACCTGACCAGATGGCCAGTCCAGCCAGCAACTAGCCGTCAGGCGAGTACCTGCGAGCGCGCCGTCGAGCGATATCTGGGACATGCAAGAAACCCAGGAGACCCATATGAGCGACTTCAATCTGAGCGCGTTTTCGGACGCCATCGCCGATCTGGCCGCCAAGGCGGCTCCCGCGACGGCGAGTTTCGCCACCCATCATCACCGCACGGCCAGTGCCTTCCATTGGGGCGACGGTTATTTCGTCACCGCCGAGGAGGCCGTCGAGGCCGGCGAGGAGATCGAACTGACGCTGGCCTCCGGCGAGACGGTGAAGGCCGAACTGGTCGGCCGCGATCCATCGACCGGCGTCGCCCTGCTGAAGCCCACGGATGCGGCCACCGCGCCTGTGCTTGGCAAGGCCGACGCCGTGCTGCCGGGCAACATCGCCATTGCCATCGGTAGCAGCCAGGGTTCGGCACTGGCTGTGTCCGGCTCGGTCGGCGAGGTTGGTCCGGCTTGGCGCTCGATGCGCGGCGGCACCATCGACCGGCGCATCAACCTGGCCGTCGGCGCCGGCGGCCGCTTCGAGGGCGGCCCGGTGCTGGACGCCAAGGGCGCGCTGATCGGCATGCTTTTGTTCGGGCCGCGCGGCCGCGCGCTGATCATGCCCTACGAGACGATCGAGCGGGCCGTCGCCACCTTGCGCGAAAAGGGCCATGTCGCACGCGGCTATCTCGGCGCCGGCCTGCATCCGGTGCGCGACCGCGACGCGAAAGGCGCGATGGTCATGAGCCTCGACGACAATGGCCCGGCCAAGGCCGCCGGCCTCTCGCTCGGCGACATCATCGTGGCGTGGAATGGCGAGGCGGTGCATGGCCCGCGTGAACTGATCCGCAAGCTCGGACCCGATAGCGCCGGCGTTTCGGTGACGCTTGGGGTCGTGCGCGGCGGCGAACAGCGCGATGTCCGGCTCACCGTCGGCGAAAAGCCGCTGAGCTGAGAGCAATGATGGAAACGCTCGCCAGCGACCGGATCAGGACCGACAGCGCCGCCTCGCGGCGGCTGGTGGTGCTGGTCGCGCTTGCCGATGCCGCGCGTGCCGAGCGCCTGGCGGCCTCGCTTGCCGCCAGCGACGACCTGTTGCCGGTCGTGGCTGGCGGCGGCAGGGCCGACGTTGCGATCGTCGACGACAGGAGCGGTGATGCCGTGCCGGCGTCGCTGCCCCGGGTGCTGCTCTCGGGGAGCGCCGGCGGCGAGCGGCCCGCCGGCGAGGTGTTTGCCGTCATGCCCGCCGGCGCCGACGACCAGCTGATCGCCGCGGCGGCGCGGCTGGCGGCGGCCGGCTATCGCGTCTCGGGCGATGGCCGCACGCCCGAACATTATGGGGATTTCCAGGCCGGAGATGGCGAGCCGTTCGAGGATGAGGTTCTGGACGAACACGCCGCCCGGCCGGCATTGTCGCCACGCGAGGCGGAAGTGCTGGCGTTGCTTGCCGAAGGGGCGCCCAACAAGGTCATAGCGCGGCGGCTGAACATCTCGGTTCACACGGCGAAGTTCCATGTCGCCGCGATCCTGATCAAGCTGGGTGCGGCCAATCGCACGGATGCCATCGCCATTGCGATGCGGGAGGGGCTGGTTCTGGTCTGATAGTGCTCAGACCGCCGCTTCGATGTCGGTCAGACGAAAGTCATCGCCCTTGAAAAGCAATGGCATGGCTTCGAGCCTCGCCATGGCGTATGCGATGCAGTCGCCGAAATTCAGCGCCGCCGGGTGCCGGCCCTTGCCATAGCGCAGGAAGGCCTGGCGGGCGACGGCGGCGTGGTCGGCGGTGAAGGGGATTGTCTCGATCGAGGCGGTGCGCAGGAAGCTGTCGAGACGATCCAGGATTTCGTCCTGCCTGCCGCCCGCGAGCACCATCGTCGTTTCGAGAAAGGTTGGCGCCGCCAGCAGCCGTCTCTTGGCCTGCGTGATCGCGAGCACGAATCGTTCGAAGCCGGGCTCGACACGCAGTATGGCGACGAGAGCCGAGGAATCGATAATCATTTCGTGGGGATTCCGAACTCGTCGTAACCGAGGATTTCGTCGTCCGTCATCGCATTTTCGCGTTCGGGGATTTTTCCCGCGCTGTCGGCAATTGCCATCAGCCGCTGAAGCAGGTCGCTTGCTTCATCGCGTGGCACCAGCCTCTCGCGCGCGACTTCGCGCTCAAGGCTCTGACGGATAGCCTCCGTCACGGACACGCGTCGGCGATGGGCGAGTTCGCGCGCCAGCTGCTCGACTTCCATATTCTTGATCGATAGCGCCATTCTATAATCGTCCTATTTGTATAGAATATATACCCGCGTGCCTGCCAGTCCAAACGGTTTTGCATCCCAACCTGGCCAGCCTCCGCTGCGTCACCATGGCTTCCCGTCGCAAGCTCTTGTATCCCGCCGCAGCGCGGGCAAGGATCGTGCCGACGAAAAGAGTGCAGGGAGGCGCAAGGAAATGTCGCTCAAGGGAAAGACGCTGTTCATCTCCGGCGGGTCGCGCGGCATCGGGCTGGCGATCGCGCTGCGGGCCGCGCGCGACGGCGCCAATGTGACGATCGCGGCCAAGACCGCCGAGCCGCATCCGAAGCTGCCGGGCACCATCTACAGCGCGGCGCAAGAGATCGAGCAGGCCGGCGGCAAGGCGCTGCCCATGCTGTGCGACATCCGCGAGGAGGCGCAGGTCGCCGAGGCGGTCGCCAGGACTGTCGAGACATTCGGCGGCATCGATATCTGCGTCAACAATGCCAGCGCCATCCAGCTCACCGGCACGCTGGAAACCGACATGAAGCGCTACGATCTGATGCATCAGATCAACACGCGCGGCACCTTCCTCGTGTCCAAAATGTGCATTCCGCACCTGAAGTTGGCTAAAAATCCTCACATCCTGAATCTGGCGCCGCCACTCGACATGAAGGCCAAATGGTTCAAGAACCACGTCGCCTACACCATGGCCAAGTTCGGCATGTCGATGTGCACGCTGGGCATGAGCGCGGAATTCGCCAAGGATGGCATCGCGGTCAATTCGCTGTGGCCGATCTCGACCATCGACACGGCCGCGGTGCGCAACTTGCTGGGCGGCGCCACCGTGGCGGCGATGAGCCGCTCGCCCGACATTATGGCCGATGCCGCGCACGCGATCTTCATGCGGCCATCGCGCGAGGCGACAGGCAATTTCTACATTGACGAGGAGGTGCTGCGCGCCGAGGGTGTCAGCGACTTTTCCCCCTATGCGCCCGGTGCCACCGGCCCGCTGGCCGGAGATTTTTTCGTGCCGGACGAGGTGTTCGCGCGTACCGAGACGAATATCAAGAGCATATACTAGCCTTTCGACGCCGGACGTATCACTTGGAAATTGGCTCCACTTCGTCATCCTGGGGCGAAGCAAGGAGCGAAGCGACGCAGCGCAGACCCAGGATCCATTCCGGGACTCCGGAGCGTTGCCGCGGTGCGGAATTCCGCGCCCCTGCACTCTACGGCCGATGTCACGGAATGAATCCCAGGGTCTTCGCGACGCCGCTACCCGGCTGCTCCGCCCTGGGATGACGAAGTCTGGGAGCCTTCAACTCCGTCTTTGTCGAGTCTCAGCCTATCTCCTCCTTCTTGCCTTTGCTCAGGCCCATCAGCCGGTCGATATAGGCCAGCATCAGCGCCGAGACGACGAAGGCGAGATGGATGATGGTCAGCCACATCAACTGGTCCGTCGAATAGGAGGACGAGTTGAGGAACACCTGCAACAGGTGGATGGAGGAAATGGCGACGATGGTCGAGGCGACCTTGACCTTCAGCGAGCCGACATCGATCGTGCCCAGCCAGTGCACGCCGCCCTCGCCAGCCTGGGCGTCGAAGCGGCTGACGAAGTTCTCGTAGCCCGAGATGATGACCATCACCACAAGCGAGGCGACCAGGGCCGCGTCGATGAGCCCGAGCATCTTCAGGATGGTGTCGGTGTCGCCCAGCAGGAAGACGGTGGTGATGAACTCGTAGAGTTTCTTGAAGAACGACAGCGCGTAGACGGCCAGAGCGAGGCCGAGCCCGATATAGAAGGCGACCAGCAGCCAGCGCGAGGCAAGAATGATCGATTGGATGGCGAGTTCGAGACGCTTCATAGGTGGTTCCGCTGGTTCTCTTGTCCGTCGGGGCGTATTTCGGCCACCCGGGGGCGGTTTGCAAGACAAAATCGGAAGCAAAAAACCCCGCCGGAGAGGGGACCCGGCGGGGCTCAATGCGTCCCGCTGGAGTCGGGACGGGGCAGGGAACGCCCAGCCCTGAATCTGGGGTAGGCGGCTTCGCTATTCAATGAGCGGAGCCTGACGCCTGGACAATTCTTGTTGAACCGGGCAGCTGAAGGCAAGAAGGACCCACCGCGGTGAGCCGGCATGGGTCCTTCTTGCCGATCTGATTCCAGAGGCCGCCTCAAGCCTCTGGAAAAGCAGACATTTGACGGACCATGATCCTCTCGGAAAAGCGGCTTTCGCTTTTCGCGATCATGGTCAGTTGTTGCTGGCCACCGGCGCCACCAGCGAGGTGATGCGGCGGATGGCGACGCGCCGGTTCTCGCGGTTGGGCGCCGAGGTGTCGACCTTCAGATACTCCTCGCCATAGCCCTGCGTCGTCAGGTTCTCGGGCGGGATGCCGAAGGCATTGGTCAGCGCTTCGGCAACCGCTTCGGCGCGGCGGTCCGACAGAGCAAGGTTCGCCTCCGGCGTGCCGACGGCGTCGGTGTGGCCCTCGATCAGGAAGGTCTCCGCCGGATTCTTCTTCAGCAGTTTCTCCATGGCGTTGGCGACGCCCTCCAGTTTCTGCACCTCGGTGTCGGAGATCGAAGACGAGCCGAATTCGAAGTTCAGCGTGTCAAGGTCGATACGCCGTGCAATGTCACGCACGCGGGCCGAACGCTTGACCTCGTTGATCGAATAGAGGCGCTGGACCTTCTCCACCGGCGGCTGTTCGAGGAAGGTGTAGTAGTCGTCGTCGCTTTCGACATCCTCGGAATCGAGGATGTAATCCCGGCGCGGAATGGTCAGCCGCATCGGCGGCAGGTCATCGCCGGGGTCGCGCCAGTCATTTTCGTCCTGGTAGCTGCGCTCGTCGACATAGCTCAGCACATATTCGCGTCCGTCGGGCGTGATGCGCGAGCGCTGGATGACGTCGCCGTAGCGGTTGCGTATGGTGACGATCCGGAAGCCATTGTCGCGCTCGACCGTCTCGCGCGTGCGGCCTTGCGGCAGGTCCTCGTAGTAGACATCCTTGGCGCCGCGGGTCAGGCGCGGGCGATCGTTGCTCTGGACGAGCGTCTGGCCGCCAAGCTGGATGATGACGCGGTCGCCGATCTCCTTAAGGACGTCGACGCCCTTGGGGCGTTGGCGGTCGCGGATGTTTTCATCCGGCGCGCGGTCCCGGCGCTTGCCCTTTTCTTCCGTCACTGGGACGATCTTTTCGGGCTTGATCTCCTGCTGGGCAGCCTTGTCGTCGGTTGGAGGCGGACCCTGGTCGACGGGAGCGACCACCGGCTTCTGGCCCTGGTCACCGCCCTGCTGGGCATTCTGCCCGCCATTCTGCTGCTCGCCATTCTGCTGGCCGTTGTTGTCGCCATGCTTGCGGCCGCCGCCCTTACGCTGGGCATCCTTCTGGCTGTCGAGAATCGGAGCGGCGTTCTTGTCGGCGGGTGCTTCGCCCTGAACGGGGTTTTCGCCCTGGACAGGCGCGGCCTTGCCATCGGTGGCGGGCTGCTCTCCCGTCGCCGGCTGTTCGCCGGTGGCGGGCTGTTTGCCGGTCGCAGGCTGTTCCCCGGTCGCGGGCTGCTCGCCATTCGCGGGCTGTTCGCCAGCCGGTTTCCTGCCGTGTTTCTTCGTCTTGTCCTGGGGCTGCTCGCCTTGGACCGGCTGTTCGCCGGCGGGGGCCGGTTCAACCTTCGGCGTCGCTTCGCCCGCGGGAGCCTCCTTCGGGGTCGGGGCGGTCTCCGGCACGGCGGCCGGCGCCTCGTTCTGCTGATCCTGCTTGTGTTTCCTGCCGGGCTTGGTCGGCTGGTTGTCGTTGGCGGGTGCGGCCTCGCCGGCGGGCGCCTGCTCGGTTTGCTGCTGCTGGTCGCGCTTCTTCTTGCGTGGCTGCTGCTCGTCGGTGGCGGGTGCGGCCTCGCCGGCCGGCGCCTGCTCGGTCTGCTGCTGCTGATCGCGCTTCTTCTTGCGCGGCTGCTGTTCCTCGGTGGCTGGAGCGGGCTGCTCGGCGGCCGGCGCCTGCTCGGTCTGCTGCTGCTGGTCACGCTTCTTCCTGCGCGGCTGCTGCTCGTCGGTTGCAGGTGCGGCCTCGCCGGCCGGCGCCTGCTCGGCCTGCTGCTGCTGGTCGCGCTTCTTCCTGCGCGGCTGCTGCTCGTCGGTTGCGGGTGCCGCCTCGCCGGCCGGCGCCTGCTCGGCCTGCTGCTGCTGGTCACGCTTCTTCCTGCGCGGCTGCTGTTCCTCGGCCGCTGGCGCGGGCTGCTCGGCGGCCGGCGCCTGTTCGGTCTGCTGTTGCTGCTCGCGCTTCTTCTTGCGCGGCTGTTCCTGGTCGCCCTGCCCTTGGTCGGTGGGCGTGTCCTGCGCCAGGATGATCAGCGGTGTCGCGTCGCGTTGCATGGGGCCGAACGCGGCTGTTCCCTGCAGCGGGGTTGCGCCTAACGGCGCGGACGCCATCAGCAGGCCAAGGGCTGTGCCTGCCAGAATCCGGGATTGGCGTTTCATCGAAATTCTCCTTGTGGGGTCCCATCCTTGCCGAAACCGCTTCTAACGAAATTGGTTCCGGTTGCCCATCGTTAGGGGCCGTACGGGGCGATTGGCCGGCCTTTTGAAGGCAAATTCGTGTCATTCGGCCGGGTTGCCGCCGCATTGCGGCCGTTGCGGCGCTTGACCTTGGCGGCTGCTGGGGCCACATGCCGGAGATGGAAACGCCGTTCTGGAAAACCAAGACGCTGGAAGCGATGAGCCCCACGGAGTGGGAATCGCTCTGCGACGGCTGCGGCAAATGCTGCCTGTCGAAGCTCGAGGACGAGGATACCGGTGAAATCTACTGGACCAGCGTCGGCTGCCGGCTGTTCGACGCCGAGAGCTGCCGTTGCGCCGACTATGCCAACCGGCTGGCGCGCGTTCCCGATTGCGTCGGGCTGACGCCGCGGAATGTGCGCACCATCAGCTGGCTGCCCAGCACCTGCGCCTACCGGCTGGTGGCCGAGGGCCGCGACCTCTACTGGTGGCACCGCCTGGTCTCGGGCAGTGCCGAGACCGTGCATGAGGCCGGCATCTCGATGCGGGGCCGGGTCAAGGCGAGCGAGACGGAGTTGGCCGAACCCGAGGACTATTTTGACTATATGCTCGACGACGAGCCCTGAGGCAGACATCGGCCGCAGTTGCGGGCGAAGATCGCTGCTTTCGGGGGAACCCGGCTCGGGGACAAGGCGTTTGGCGCGATATTGTTCAATATCGGCGAAAGAATTGGATCGGCGAAAGATTTAGGCCGGCGAGGAATTTGCGGATGGCCGGCGATTTGCCCCGTTGGCGCCACATGAACCGCGGATGAACGGCGAGTTCGTAAATAGTTCAGACAGGCCAGTGCATTCTCCCGCTATCGGTTTCACGAGGAGGGGCGCAAGCCCGCAACAAGGAGAGAGAACCATGTACAACACCATCAAGACGGCAGCGCTTTCGGCTCTGGTCGGCCTCGGCACGCTGGCGGCCATGCCGGCCCATTCCGACAGCCTCTACCTCGGCTTCGGCAACAACCAGGATCCTCGCTTCGGCGTCTATGCCGGCGACGACGGCTATCGCCACCGCCGGGACGAGCGTCGCGGCGACTGGCGCCGTGGCTGCTCGCCGGACCGCGCCCTCGACAAGGCCGAGCGCATGGGACTGCACCGTGCCCGCATCGTCGATGTCAACCGCCGCGTGATCAAGGTGGTGGGCCGTCAATATGGCGACCGTGTCGTCGTCGTGTTCGCCAACGAGCGCGGTTGCCCGGTCATCGACCGCTGAGGCTTTTTCGGCCGCGAAGATCGATTAGCGGCATGATCCTCTGCGAGGATTAGCCTGGAGGCATGATCTTCTGCGTCGGTCTGTCTGGAGGCATAATCCTCTGCGAGGATTAGCCTGGAGGCATGATCTTCTGCGAAGATCAGCCTGGAGTAGTAGAGCCCCTGTCCGTCGGATGGGCGCGGCTCGAAAAAACCCCGCGGGAGCGATCCCGCGGGGTTTTTCATGGGAGCCAAGGGCTGACCGATGACCGGCGGGACAGGCCATCGGCTCAACCGGTTACCTCAGTTCGCCAATCATTTGAGTTCGAAGGTGACGGTGACCTGCACATTGTAGGCGTTCTCGCCGGCCTGCACGGGTGTCGCGCCGGCCGCGGCGTCGAAGGCCTTGGCGTTGATCGGCATCGGCGCCGGCCTGATGTTCTGGTCCGTGATCTCGAGCACCCGGCCGAGGCTGACGCCGGCCGCCTCGGCCAGCGTCTTGGCCTTGGCCATGGCGTCGGCGACGGCCTTCTTGCGCGCTTCGGTGACGGTCGCCGCCGGATTGTCATTGGTGAAGGCGATGCCGCCGCCCTGGTTGACGCCGAGCGACACCGCCTTGTCGAGGACCTCGCCCGTCTTGTCGACGTCGCGCACGCGCACCGAAAGCGTGTTGGTCACCTGATAGGCGACGAGTTCGGCCTCCTGGCTGCCGTCCGGCTTGTTGGTGTAATTGTAGCGGGGGTTGATCTGAATGCCCGCGGTCTGCAGGTCGCGATCCTGGATGCCGGCGGCCTTCATCGCGGCGATCACGGCGGCCATGGCGTCATTGTTGGCGTCGAGCGCGGCGCGCGCCGTCTTGGCTTCGCGCATGACGCTGAGCGTCAGGACCGCCAGGTCGGGAGCCACGGTGGCTTCGCCTTCACCCGAAACGATGATACGGGGCGGCGTCGGCAGATCGGTGGCTCCAGCCATCGCCGGAAAAGCGATTGCAGCGGCGAGCGCGAGGGGCAAAACATATCTGGTCATGAAAATCTCCTTGGTCCGCGATCAAGTCGCAGGGGTCGCGTAGAGCGCGATTATGGGATGATTTGGGCGATCTGCGAAAGCCCGCCGGTAAAGCCTTGTGCCGCGATGCGAAAAACATTAATCCAGCCCGCGTGGGGCCTGTAGCTCAATGGTTAGAGCCGGCGGCTCATAACCGCTTGGTTGGGGGTTCGAGTCCCTCCGGGCCCACCATTATCGTTATTTATCAAGTCTTTATAGGGTGGTTCGCCACGAGGTTCGCCAATAGGTTCGCCAAGCATCAGCTTGCGCGTCACGAGGCGTACGACTCGATCCATCCCCTGGACCGCCAGCCGAACCTGCGATGCCTCGCGCGAATAGAGCTCGGCATGGTCGATATCGTCGTGACCGAGCACGTCCATGAGCTGCCTGGTTGAGGCCTCTGCCTCGGCCAGATAGACGCCAAGCGACTTCCTTAGTCCATGCAGGGTCAGCCCCTTCGGCAGGTCGGCAAGCTTGCACCAATGCGCCATCATTCCAGTCAGCGACTTGGCGGAGAACGGTTCACCATAGCCGTTGACCAGGACGGTCTCGCCGCGCCTGTCGGCCGCATCCAGGATCTCAGACAGCATCGGTGTGATCGGCACAAAAAGCCGCTTGCCGCCGGTCCGTCCTTTGTTCTTGGCCTGAACGATATCAAACCCGTCGAAGTGGCGCTCGACGCCATCAATGAAGACACGGCGGGTGACCCTCTGGTCCCAGCGCAGCCCCGCGACGTCGCCGCGGCGGTTGCCGAGCCAAAGCGCCAAGCCATAACAGGTGCGTGCCGAGCTGCCGGGCTGCCAGCGGTTTTCGAATTGCGCCATGGCTTCGCGCGACCAGGCTTTCCAACCGGCATAGGCGGGCCGCCATTCGACCGCCGCTGTCGGGTCAATCTCGATCCAATCTTGCCGCAGTGCGACATATACCAGCTTGCGTATGCCCACCAGCAGGTGCTTGGCCTTGTGGGGTGTGGCGATGAAGCGGCCAAGAAGCTCTTCGATATGGATACGTCTAAGGTTCTTAACCGCCACATCCCGCCAGATAAGTGGGTGATCAGGGACCACTCGCAGTTCTAGAAATTCTTCGATCAGCTGCGTGTTTTTGCGCTTGCTGGCTTTGTCAAGCGCCAACCACTTGACCGAGATCTTCAACCGTTGAAACGCCGCTCCAAACGTGCCGGGCAGGGCGGCTCCAGGCATACGGACGACAGGAGCCTTGGGGACCTTCCGGCCCTCCACCGCTGCTTGGTAGGCCTCCTTGAATCCCGCCTGATTGGGGGCTGGCAGACTAACCACACGCTCTTTCGTCCGATAGCGCCAGCGAAGTTTTCCGTGGCGATCGGTGTAGGAGGAGAGGCCGGGATATTTGTCGGTCATGGCAGAATGAATCTATTCCCTGCGATGATTCCCTTGCAACAGGAAGTCGACGATATTCTCTTCGTCGTCTCCAGGTAGTTCGGTAAAGGCCGCTTCGAGTCTGAGCCGATCCCAAATCACGCGGCTGTCAATCTTCTTGGGCTTTGGCATGCGGCGGTCAGCGACCATCTGGTCGAACTTGGTGACGCCCACGCCAATGTACCGGGCTGCCTCTTCTCTTGAGAGGCCGCGAGGAGGGTAGGAGAGGCTGTCGCTTTTCATGACCTCGCCGCCGGCATGTGCCCCGCCCTTGTGCGCGGACTTCCGTTCAGAGATCAGGATCTAGATTGTATCAGCCACCGCCGGAAGGGACCCGATCAAGCCGTGCGGTGAATTGCGGTCAGGGCGTGTAAATGGGATGGTTGGCTGATTGCAGTGTGTGAATTCGGGGGGCGAGTCGGGAGAGCGCTACCGCCAATACAGCGCTGCAACTGAGTTCGTCTGTTAAAGCGACTTCGCAATCGAGGCCAGCACGGTCAGATCCTGTCCCCGCAACCCATTCTATCGTAAATCAATAACCGTCCCGGTCTAACCGGGGCGGTTGCTTTTTATGGGCACGCAATCGAGCAAGCTAGAACGCCTAGGCGCGATGCATCGCGCCTTTAAAGGCATTATGAGGAGACAGGCAATTGGCGCGCTGAGCGAGGCGCTGCGCCAGGGCCCAGGTGACCTCTGCGCTGATCGGCGCCTGCTGGCCGGAAAGGTCGGGACAGCGTCGCTGCGTTCATAGCGTCGACCAAGCGATGCCAAACTCGCCGAGATCGGTACGTGCGCACATCCAACATCAATCAGTGGGCTCAGATCTCGGCAGGCAAGCGACGTTCTGTGGACATAATTTCCCAGGCATCATCGGTTGGCGGATCAAGCCGTCTCCCGCACGAAATGCGTGGGTGAAACAGCGTTCATTGCTAGGCGTATCGGAACGAAATCGATTCCGCGTAGCGCGCTTGGAATCTCGTCTGACATCGGCTCTCGTCCAACCGATCGTTGTGCCGGATCAGCAACCGGAACCGTTGAAAGCAGCTTGCGGGTATAGGGGTGCTGCGGGTTGCCGAAGACCGAACGACGGTCGCCGATTTCCACGATCTCGCCCAGATACATTACGGCAACCCGATGTGCGATGCGCTCCACCACAGCCATATCATGGCTGATAAAGAGGATCGCGATGCTCATATCGCGCTGCAGGTCCATCAGAAGATTGATGACCTGCGCCTGGATCGTCACGTCGAGCGACGCGACCGCTTCATCTGCAATGAGCAGGCGAGGATCAAGCGCCAGCGCCCTGGCGATGCAGATGCGCTGCCGCTGCCCGCCGGAAAAGGCATGTGGATAGCGGTCGAGATACTCAGGGGGCAGATGCACTTTGGCAAGCAATTCCGCTGCTCTTTTCTGCAGCGCACCGCGTGGTGCAATGCGGTGGACGCGCATGGGATCGGTCAGCGCCTGCCCGATCGTCATGCGTGGGTTGAGAGACGAGAACGGATCCTGAAAGACCATTTGCACTTCGCGCCGAAACCGCGCGAGCGCCGCTCGCCGCGCACCGACCATCTCATTGCCATCATAGCGAATGGAGCCCGACAGGGGCTTGTCCAATTGCATTATGCTGCGCGCCACCGTGGACTTGCCGCATCCGGATTCTCCCACCAGCGCCAGCGTCTCACCGGGCAAAATATCGAAGGAAACGCCCTCCACGGCATGAACCCGCCCGGTGACGCGGCCAAAGACCCCACCTTTCAGCTCGAACCGGGTTATAAGGTCGCGGACTTCGACCAGGGGCTTGCGGTCCGTCGCTTGCGAACCGGCGCTCATGCTGCAGCCTCAGGCTCGGAGGCTTCCGCCTCGTATAAGACGAGCGGGAATTTTTCGGGCGCATCCTTGTCGGCCATGCTACCCAGTCGCGGCACCGCGGAGATCAACGCGCGAGTGTAACGATGGCGGGGAGCCGCAAAGATTTGGCCCACGGAATCCGACTCGACGATTTCCCCTTTCAACATCACGCAGACACGGTCGGCGATTTCGGCGACCACGCCCATGTCGTGGGTGATGAAAAGAACCGACATGCCGATCTCACGCTGCAGGGCGCGCACGAGATCCAGTATCTGAGCCTGGATAGTCACATCTAGCGCGGTTGTCGGTTCGTCGAGGATCATCAGCGAGGGCCGGCACGCCATGGCAATGGCGATCATGACGCGCTGGCGCATGCCGCCAGACAGCTGGTGCGGATACTGATCGAGCCGTCGGGCAGCGTCGGGAACGCGTACCAGCTTGAGCATATTCAACGCGATGTCGCGCGCTTCGCGCGGTGACTTGCCCTGGTGGCGAATGACCACCTCAGCGATCTGGTCGCCGATGGGAAACACAGGATTTAGGCTCGACATCGGGTCCTGAAAGACAATCGAGAACTCGAAGCCGCGAAGCCGCTCCATGCGCTTTTCCGAAAGCTGCGTCAGATCGGCTACCTGGCCATCCTTCAACCGCATTAGGACCCGCCCTGCCGTGATCCTGGCGCCGTCATATTCGGTGAGTCGCATGACGGTCATGGCGGTTACGGATTTGCCCGAGCCCGATTCACCAACCAGTGCCAGCGTCTCACCGCGCCGGATCTGAAAGGAAACTCCTTGAACTGCCCGTACAGCCTTTGTCGCGCCCGCCCCAAAGCAGACTTCGAGGTTTTCGACCGACAGGACAACATTGTCGGGAAGGTTCGCTGTGGCGGCGGACTTGGCTGTCAAAAAGGGGCTCCACGTGCAAACGCTGATCCACATCGAACGCGGTGAGCTCGCGGGCTGTCAATAGGGCCGCTCGCCGGCGAGCCTTGTGAGCAACCCCACCGGAAGGCCTCCGGGCGTCTTCGAGCACGGCGCCAGCCTTACAATGTCCGGCTTACAGCCGTGCTGCGCAGCGTTATGCAATTTCTGCATGCGTCCATCGGATTTCGCATTATGTGCGAGATCGGTTCGTTCAGCCGTCTCAGCGCATGGTAAGGGTTGGATCAAGTGTGTTGCGCCCGCGCGTTTGCTCGGCGGTCCGCAGGAGATATTTCCAAAGCGCGTCGCCTTCTCTATTGCGCGCGCCGACGCGACGAAAGATCCTGATCTCGATCTCCAGCGACATCTGCTGACCGCCGATCTGCACCAGTTCGCCCTGGGCGATCGATTTCTGGACGCAGATCTGCGGCAGCCAAACGACGCCTTGTCCCGCGATCGCCATCTGCTTGAGGCCTTCGGCAAGCGACGACTGGTAGACGATGCTGAGATTGAGAGGGCGGCGCCAGCGGGACTGGATGAGCGAGATCAGCTTTCCCAGATAGCCGTCGCTCCAGGAATAGGCGAGATATGGAATGATGGTCCCTTCGGGCACATCGATGTCGAAGAGCGGCGCTCCGTCTTGGTCGACACCTGAGACCAGAACCAAGCGATCCTTGCCGATCTGCAAGGATTCGAACGGGCCTCCCTCAAGCACAGGCGGACCGTCGGGGTGATCGTAAGTGATGGCAAAGTCGCACTTGTCCGATGACAGATGTTCGACGCATTCCAGAAAGTCGCCAGTGTGCATGCTGCTGCGGACCGGCGCATTGGGCATGTCCGGCTGGCTGATCCACTTGGGGAAAAAATAGATAGCCAGCGTATGAAGTGCTGCAAAGGTTAGGAGCCTTGAACTAGCGCCTGCAGCGTTGCGGCAATCGGTGCGCAGCCGGTACATGTCGCGAACCATTTCCTGACAGCGCGGATAAAAAACGTTGCCCGCGCTGGTGAGACGCACCGGGTATGTGCTGCGGTCGACCAGTTCAATCCCGACCCATGCTTCCAGCGTCTTGATGCGCCGGCTGAAGGCAGGCTGCGAGATGTTGCGGGACGCCGCCGCGGTCGAAAAATTCCGCGTTGCGGCGATCTCGAGGAAATCTTCAAACCACGCCAGCTCCATGATTAGCCTCATGCATTATTCGCATAACTGATCCTATCTACGCATTGGACACCAGCGCAAGGCTCCTCCTAGCTTCCCTCGCAACGATAAAAAACGACCTCGGGTCGAAAATGCCCTAGGCCAATTGTGGGAACAACACCATGAAAATGAAACGCGCCCTGGCCATAGCCTTCTGCATGGGAATTGGCGCTGTTGCGGCGCCTGCCGCGGCAGAAACCAAAAACCCCGGAACCTTCGTTTTCCTTTGGACCGATGACGTTCAGTCCTTCGATCCGGCCTATATCGCCAATACTCCGAGTTCGTACGGCGTATTGAACGTCTACAGCCGCCTGCTGAATTACAACGGCTCCCAGATTTCCGAGTTCGTACCTTCACTGTCGTCGCAAGTGCCCAGCCTCGAAAACGGCCTGATCAAACAGAATGCCGACGGCTCGGTCAGCTATACATTCCCGATCCGCAAGGGCGTCCACACCCACAAGGTCGGCATCAAGGGAGACGACGGCAAAATCACCTGGCAGTATTTCGACGGGCTGAGCGCAGAGCAGAAGGCCAAGATCGAACCCGGCTTCGGAGAGATCACGCCCGAAGACGTGCGCTACTCGCTGCTGCGCGCCATTCTCATGGGCCAGTCCTGGATGTCCAACGCCATCACCGAAGTGGTGACGGCCAGCAAATACACAGACGTCGCCAAATGGGTCGAAGCTGAAGGCAAGGTCTCGGATATCAAGGCTGCCAGCCCTGAGGCGCTTCGAAAGGTCTATGACGAACTCGCTTCGCAGATCACCGTCGAGGGCGACAATGTCACACTGAAGCTGCCGAAATCCTTCCCTGCAACGCTTGGCGTCCTGGCCTTGCCGTTCGGCGCCTCGATCGTCGACAAGGAATGGGTCTCCTCCGTCGGAGGCTGGGATGGCAATGGCGACACCTGGAAGAAATACTACCGTCCTGAACTCGGCGACGATCCGCTGTTTGCCGAGGAAAACGGCTCCGGTCCGTTCATGCTCGATGAGTGGGACAGGACGGACCGCCGCATCACACTGAAGCGTTTCGACAATTATTTCATGGGGCCGGCTTCGCTCGAGCGCGTGGTCATGCGCACCGTTCCGGAATGGACGACGCGTCGCTTGCAATTGCTTTCGGGCGATGCCGATTTCGTCGCTACACCGGTGGAATTCCTGGACGAGCTCAGTAAGACCGACGGGGTAAAGGTCATCGATGGCCTGCCCAAGGTTTTCAGTCGTGGCCTCTATTTCGCCTGGCCGATCGACGATGCCGACAACGCCGCCATCGGCAGCGGCCAGCTGGACGGCAACGGCATTCCCCCTGACTTCTTCTCCGACATCGATGTCAGGCAGGGTTTCAACTATGCTCAGAACTACGATGCGCTGATAAAGCAGGCGCTGCTTGGCAAAACCGTGCAGGCACGCGGCCCGACCGTGCGCGGCATCATGGGCTACCGTGCAGACTCGCCGATCTACACCTACGACCCGGCCAAGGCCGCGGAGCACTTCAAGAAGGCTTTCGGCGGCAAGCTGTGGGATACCGGCTTCACCTTCACGGCCTTCGTGCAGGAAGGCACGCCGCAAGGCACGGCCGCGCTTTCGGCGCTCCAGCAGGGATTGCAGCGCATCAACCCTAAGTTCAAGATGAAGATCCAGTCGCTGCCCTGGTCATCGATCTCCGACAAGCTCAACAATCGAGAGAAGCCCGCCGCACCACTAACCTATATGGGCTGGGGACCGGACTATTCCGATCCTGGTGGTCCGCTTGGGGCTGCAACATACTACCTGTCGCCGACCGGACTCGTCGGCGGCATGCTGGGCCAGGGCTACCGCGACCTGATGGCGGAAAAGTTCAAGCCGCTTCTCGACCAGGCCTGGGCATCAAGCGATCCGGCCGTGCGCGAGCCGATCTACGCCAAGCTGCAAGAAATGTCCTACGACTACGCCACCACACAATTCCTCTGGGAGGACTTCGGTTACATCGTCACCCGCAGCAACATCGACGGCTACGTCCACAACATGATCCTGTACGGCGCCTGGGACTTCTATCCCGTCAAGAAAAAGGCCGACTGAGTTTCGCGTCTGCTGGGCGGCATCGCCCGCCCGGCAGGCGATCCATTCCTCATGGCTCGGATGCTGATGTGCTGAACTACGCCTTGCGGCGGCTGCTGATGTTGCCCGTCGTTCTGTTTGCCCTGTCGCTGATGCTTTTTGCGCTGCAGATGTCGCTGTCGCCAACGCAGCGGCTGGCTGCCTACGCGCCGTCGCCGGACTTCCTGAAGGGCGGTCAGGAGAGCATTCGCAAGATGATCGAACAATACGGGCTCAACGACCCCTTCTACCTCCAATACGGACGCTGGATCGGCAATGTCCTGACCGGCAATATGGGCTGGTCCGAGACCGCGCGCCAGCCCGTCGCCCATGCCCTGGCGTCGCTCCTGCCGGCGACGCTGGAGCTGGTCCTGCTGGCATTCATCCCGGGGTTCCTGCTTGCCATTTATCTGGGATCGCGGGCCGGCATCCATCTCAACCGCTGGCCGGACCATTTGATCCGCATCTTCACCATATTGGGCTGGTCGTTCCCGGTGTATGTCTTCGGGCTCCTGATGCTGCTGATTTTCTATTCGGCGCTCGATTGGTTCCCGCCGGGCCGCCTCAGCCAATGGGCGCAGGCTGCCGTCACTTCGCCGGGCTTCACCCGCTACACCGGCGCGAACACGATTGACGCGCTGCTCAACGGCAATCTGGCAATCTTCGGGGATTCGCTGAGGCATCTTGCTGCCCCCGTGATCACGCTGACTTATGTCAACCTTGCCAACATGACGCGGGTGATGCGCACCTCGATGCTGGAGACCCTGCGCCAGGACTATGTCCGGACCGCACGGGCAAAGGGCATGCCCCGGCGGGTGGTGGAGCTGCATCACGCCCGGCGCAACGCGCTCCTTCCTGTCACGACCATCGCAGGCATGGAACTCGCAGCCATGATGGGCGGCGTCGTCATCACCGAGACCATTTTCGACTATGCGGGCCTTGGCCAGTTCGCGGCCAAGACGGCGGCCAATCTGGATTTTCCCGCAGTGCTTGGCTTCGGCCTCTATTTTGCGGTCGTACTCGTGGTGCTGAACCTTGCAGTCGACCTGATCTATCCCTTGCTTGATCCAAGGGTGAAGACGCGATGAGGGCGCTTGGCTATCTGAAGCGCAATCCGATGTCCCTGGTCGGCGTGCTCCTGCTTACAGCCTTCGTGCTGGTAGCGATTTTCGCACCTGTGCTTGCACCGCCCCAGGAATTCCAGATGTCGGTCTACGACACCCCCCGCGCGGGCTTCCTGGCAACCCCGCAGCCGCCATCGCCAGAAGCGATTTTTGGGACGACTGAAGGACAGTATGACATCTATTACGCCGTTATTTGGGGCACCCGCACGGCCTTCAAGATCGGCCTCGGCGTCGTTGCCATCTCCGTCCTGATCGGAACGGTCGTAGGGTCGATCGCAGCCTTCTACGGCGGTGTCGTCGACGAGGTGTTGATGCGCATCGTCGACGTCTTCATGGCGGTGCCATTCCTCATCGCCGCAATGGTGCTCACTGCTCTGCTGGGCAAGGGCCTTGGCCCGATAACGGTCGCGCTGACGACCTTCGGATGGATGGGCTATGCGCGTGTTGTGCGCAGCGAAATCCTGCGCATCCGCGAGATGGATTTCGTCAATGCGGCCAGATGCTATGGCGCCGGCGACTTCAGGCTGATCGTGTTCCACATCCTGCCCAACGCATTCTTTCCCGTGCTCGTCCTAGCAACCATGGCCACCGGTTCAATGGTGCTCACTGCCTCAGCGCTCAGCTTCCTCGGCGTCGGCACCGAAGAGGGCTACGCCGATTGGGGGCAGTTCATCGCCTACGCCCGCAACTGGATCGTTGGACAACCCGGCAATCCGTTCCAGTACTGGTATACGCTGGCCTTTCCAGGCGCCGCGATCTTCCTGTTCGTGCTGGCATGGAACCTAGTCGGCGATGCGTTGCGCGACATTCTTGATCCCCGCCAAACAGATTGAAAATCAGGGAGTATCTTTCCGTGTCTTCGCTTTCCCCCAGCGCCATCGAGCTTCTCGAAGACCTTATCCGCCATGAGGTGGAGGACAAGGCGATCCCGTCCATCTCCTATGCCCTTGTCGACAGGGAAGGTCTGATATCGCAGGGCCACATACAGCGGCATGATCGTCACTTCGACATGAAGAGCGATACGTGTTTCCGCATTGGCTCGATTACCAAAACCTTTACATCGGTTGCCATCATGCAGCTTGTCGAGAAGGGCCTGGTCGACCTTGATGTCGATGTCTCGGAATACCTGCCAGGATTCCATCCGGTCAATCCGTTCGCCGGTCGCGAAAGCGGACCGCACGGCTCCCAGATAAGCCTGTCCAAGCTGATGAGCCACACTGCCGGTATCGTGCGTGAGCCCAAGAGCGGCCATTACCTGGATTCGCGCAAGCCGCCGCTCGCCGACACAGTCGCCGAACTTGCGACGTCGACGTTGAAGCAGGACCCCAGCACCGGCATCATGCATTATTCCAATGCCGGCATTGCAGTTGTCGGCATGGTGATCGAGCGTGTGACGCGAAAGAGCTATTCCGACTACATCACCGAAAACATCCTCAAACCGCTGGGCATGAAGGACACATCGTCCGGGATGGCTCCGGGCATCCGCGAAAGGCTGGCGCCCGCCGACATGTGGACGCTGGACGGGGATAGTCCAGCGCCTGTGTTCAACCTCGGCGGTTCGCCTGCCGGCAATATTTTCTCCACCACGTCGGACATGGCCAGCTATACGCAGTGCCTGCTGCGCGGCGGCTTTGCCCCCAATGGCGATCCCATCGTCAGTCCCGCATCGCTGCGCAAGATGTGGACCCCGATAGGCAAGCGCCCTGAAGGTCACAACAAGGACCTGAACGGTTATGGCCTCTGCTTCGGCGTTGGCGATATGGACGGATGGACGTCGGTCGGTCATGGCGGCGCCGTTTATGGCTACGCATCGCAGATGATGCTTTTGCCCAGCGCCGGTTTAGGTATCCTGATCTTCGCGACGCTTGATTTCGCCAATCAGATCGCCTCGCAGCTGGCCGGCGACGGCCTGCGGATCGCACTTGCCGATCGCTGCATGGGACGCATGCCGTCTCGCAACCAGAACCCGCCATCCATTACGCAAGATCAGTTCGCGGCGCTGCCTGGCCTCTATCGCCAAGAGGCGAGCGGCGAGGTGGTTGAGGTCAAGAACAAGGACGGTAAGCTCTATCTGATGGGCGAGGGCGTGCCGCTTCAGATCCGCCCGGTCTCGGGCAATGACTTTGTCATCGACGGACGCATCTATGGGCGCGGCGCCGACTACGCGCATATGAACCTGTCCTTCTCCAAGGCGAACGAGCTGACATGGAAAGGAGCCAATTGGTCGCGTGTCGACACGCTTCCTGTCGAAAAGGTGCCGCCCGAGATCGCGCCGCATCTGGGCGAATACGGACCGGATTTCAACATAACTTATCTCAGCTACAGCCACGGTCAGTTGAAATGCCTGATCGAATATTTCTGCACCCATACATGCGAGCCGGTTGATGCTGGCCGCTTCCGCATGCACGGCCTTCTCTACGAGGAAGAGATCCTCGAACTGGACGCCGTCGACGACAATGGCCGCCGGGGCATTCGGGTCGGGCCGATGTTCCTGGTGCGCCGGCAGGCTGAAATGGCGGCCTGAGGAACAGACACTGAGCCATGTGAGGTCGGGCCATGTGAGGTCGGACCTTGCGAAGCGCGTGTCATGGATCGCACGGCCGGCAAGAAATACAGACGCCGCGTGAGCGGCGACACGACGACAGCTGCGAAATCGAAAGGCAAGAACATGAAAGTCTTCATCAGCGCCGACATCGAAGGCACGGCGGGCATCACCAACTGGGACGAGGCGCGCAAGGGCAATCCCGACTATGCGGAATTCCGCGAGCTGATGACCGACGAACTGGTCGCAGCCTGCGAAGGCGCTAAAGCGGCAGGCGCTACCGAAGTCGTCGTCAAGGACGCCCACTCGACGGCGCGCAACCTCATCTTGTCCAGGCTTCCCGACTATGTGCGGATCGTGCGCGGCTGGAGTGGACACCCCGATGCGATGATGTTCGGCATTGACGAAAGCTTCGATGCCGCTCTGTACACGGGCTATCACAACAAGGCCGGAACCGACACGAACCCGCTGGCACATACGTTGACCGGCACCGTGTCCAGAATGCTGATCAACGGGGAGGTGGCATCCGAATACACCCTGAACGCGCACTGCGCTGCCCGTTACGGTGTGCCCTCGGTCTTCCTCTCGGGCGACGCCGGCATGTGCGGTGAGGCAAGAGCACTGGTGCCCGAGATCTCAACGGTTGCGACCAGCGAAGGCTTTGGACCGGCCACGTCCTCCCTGTCGCCGCAAGGCGCCGTCAAGGCCATCCGCGAGACCGTGGAAGCCTCGCTGTCGCGCGATCTGTCGAAATGCCTGCCGAAACTGGCCGACAGGTTCGAACTCATCGTCGAGTATACCACGCCGATCGAAGCTTATAGGGGAAGCTGGTATCCCGGCATCGAGCACCCCGCGGCGCGCACGCTTCGCTTCGAGGCAGACAATTTCTTCGACATCCTGCGCGCGATACGGTTTGTCGTGTGAGCCAACAGGGCGCCGTGACAAGGAGTTTGATCAGAAATAGGTCTTAACCGCACCGATGATGTCGTAGTCGTCATTGACGAGGAACAGCACATCCCATTTGTCGAATGTCGTGCAGGGATGCGAGATGCCGAGGCCGATGCGGTCGCCAATCCGCACAGCCGCCGAGGCAGGGTAGTGCATATAGGCGTGCTGGTCGTTGCTGGCAAAAATCTCGCATCCGATTAATGGTTCGGGCAACTCGCCGCCGCGCGAAATCAGAAGCGGGGCCGGCAGGCCGGAATCCGTACCGAAATCGCGCTTGCCGGCGGTCAGTATGGCGAGGCCAGGCTCGGGACATGACTGCACATGGGTCCACACTTCCAGCGCATTGACCAGTCCGACAGGTTCTCCGGTCGCGGCAAGAATGCGCTGCTGCTCGGCTTGATAGACACCTGAATCATGGCTGACATAGCAGCCACTGCGTGTGACGGTCTGCGCGTTGCTGCCGGCCAGGCCCTTGACTACGACATCATAGAAGGAGGAGCCGCCGGCGGTGACGATTGGCGGGGTGCGTTCGAAAAGACCTTCGCGAACGCAGCTGTCGAAAAGAGTGACGATCTCGTCGATGAAGGTGCTGACCGCATCGGCGGGGCCGCCATTCCCAGGCCTCAACAACCCTTCGAAGGCCTCGATGCCACAGAGCTTCAGTTCCGGCGCTGCACGGGTCGCGCGCGCTATTTCGAGCGCGGTCTCATTGTCGCGGCATCCCGTCCTGCCGCCCGCATATCCGCGCTCGACCAGAACCTGGATAGGAGGAGCCTTCGCCCCGCCCCGCCTGACGGCCTCGGAGGCTGCCCTGACGCCATCCGGGCTGTCGACCAGCATGAAGAAATCGAAGCCGGGCGACGCGGTCAATTCGGCAACCAGGACGTCGAGCTCGAGCCTCCCGACAAGTTGGTTGGCCAGCACAATGCGATCAATGCCGAAGCGGCGGCAGACTTTCAGTTGGTGGAGCGTGGCCACCGTCACACCCCAGGCGCCGTCGCGCAGCTGGCGCTGCATGATCTGCGGCGCCATGGTCGTCTTCACATGCGGTGCGATGACCGCATTGCGCTTGCCGACAAAGGTCTGCATCCAGCGCGAATTGTGATCGAGGGCCGACTCCCGGAGGATGGCCGCGGGCAACGGGACATCTCCACGTACGAGATTCCAACCCATAGATCCTATGTCCAGCAGACGCGCCGAGCCGCCTGGTGGAATGCCTTTGGTCGTCTCGTCGAGGATCAGATCGTCCAGTGGGTCCAGGTTCATTGGCGTTGCGCTCCCTACTGCGCTCCTGGCGGGTAAAATTTCCGGCGCCATCGGCCGGCTCGCGTCTTGTTTTCCGCCTTCAAGGTGCTTGCATGAATCATATAATGGTTTGATGATGAGAAAAGAATTTTCTTAAACGAAAGAACGGAAAAGAGGGCACGATGCGGATTTTCATAGCCGGTATGGATACGGAGACCAACACCTTCGCGCCGATTCCCACGGGCTACCACAGCTTCGAGGAGATGGGCATCGCGCGCGGCGACGCGACCAAAAAGGCGCTCAACGAGCCTTCCTGCCAGCTGTTCATCTGGCGCCAGCGCGGCGAGGCAGACGGGCATGAGATCATCGAAAGCCTTTGCGTGTGCGCCGAGCCTGGCGGCATCACCATCCGCAACGTCTACGAGCAGTTCCGCGACGAGATTCTGGCCGAGCTGAAGGCAGCCATGCCCGTCGATTGCGTCCTGCTTGCCTTGCACGGAGCGTTTGTTGCGGAAGGTTATGACGATACGGAAGGCGACTTTCTGGCCCATGTGCGCGCCGTTGTTGGCCCCGACATCCCCGTTGGCGCCGAACTCGATCTGCATTGCCACACAACTCGGCAGATGGTCGACAGCGCCACCGCGATCGTCACCTACAAGGAGTATCCTCACACCGACATCATGGACCGCGCCGGCGAGCTCTACCGCATCATCGTCGACACAGTGGAAGGCAAGGTTCGGCCGGTCATGGCGCTCTACGACTGCCGCATGATAAGCACCTTTCGGGTGCAGGAGGAGCCGATGCGCGGGTTTGTCGATGCCATGACGGCAGCCGAGAAGGAGGACGGCATCCTGTCTGTCTCTCTCGGGCACGGCTTCCCTCACGGCGATGTGGAGGATGTCGGCGCCAGGATGCTGGTTGTGACTGACGGCGACACGGCGCTGGCCGAGAGGACAGCGGAGAAATTCGGCAGACAACTCTTTGCCCTTCGCCACGAACTCAGCCCTAACTTCCTCGGCATCGACGAGGCGCTCGATCTCGCGCTCGCCGATCTGGAAGGACCGGTGGTGATTGCCGATGTGTCCGACAATGCCGGAGGCGGCGCGCCTGGCGATTCAACCTACATCCTGCGGCGACTGGTCGAGCGCGGCATCACGAACGTCGCCAGCGCCATGTATTGGGACCCGATCGCCTACCGCTTCTGCGTCGAGGCAGGCGTTGGCGGAACCATCGACCTTCGCGTCGGTGGCAAATGCGGCGTCTTTTCCGGTACGCCGATGGATTTGCGCGTTACCGTGAAAGGCCTTGGACGTGACCTGACGCAGCGCTTCGGCACCATGCCGTGGCCGCTCGGCGACGCTGTCTGGGTCACGACAGACAGTGGCATCGACCTGGTCATCAACACCGTGCGCACGCAGGTCTTCCATCCCGAATGCATGACCGCACTTGGCCTTGATCCCACACGCAAACGCATCATCATCGTGAAGTCGAACTACCACTTCCAGGCAGGCTTCGCCCCGATCGCCAGGCGCATCCTGTTTTGCGCGCCGCCGGGTGCGACCCAACCGAACTTCGCATCCATACCCTATACGAAGCTCAAGACGCCATACTGGCCCAAGGTGGAAGACCCGTTCGCCACAGAGGCGGCTTAAGCCGTCGCATCGCTGGGGAAGGCCGGACGCGGCGCTGAGCGCGGACGGCCCATCCCGTGGACGTTTGTGACGAGGTGACAACGCACCTTTCGCAAGCCGTCGGCCGCGACCAGAAGCTGCGGCTGCTCGCAGCCGGCCGTCGCAGACGGGCATCGCTCCCGAAAGAAGCAACCGGTCGGCAGCGTGCGGTTGCTCGGCAACTCGCCGGCGCGCGGTGCAATTGAGGCCAATGGACGGTCGAAACGCGGAACGGCATCGAGCAGCGTCCTGGTATACGGGTGGCTTGGCGCATCAAGCACGTCGAGCGTCGGACCTTCTTCAACGATCTGGCCGAGATACATGACGGCGACACGATCGGCCACGTGACGCACCAGCGACACGTCATGCGAGATGAGCACATAAGAGAGCTTGCGCTGCGCCTGCAACGACAGCAGCAGATTGACGATCTGCGCCTGCACCGACACGTCGAGCGCGGAGGTCGGCTCATCGAGGACCAGCAGCGCCGGTTCGACGGCGAGCGCCCTGGCAATCGCGATGCGCTGGCGCTGGCCGCCCGAGAACTCATGGGGATAGCGATCGACGTGTTCCGGCCGCAAGCCGACCGAGACGGCGAGTTCGCTCGCGCGGTCGATCAGTTGTTTGCTTGTATAACCACCGCGAATGTGGAGCGGCTCGGTGATCAGGCGCCAGACGGGGAGGCGCGGATCAAGCGAGGATTGCGGATCCTGGAAGATGATCTGGATTTGGGTGCGCCGTGCCCGATCGCGTTCCGTCCCCCTGAGCCTGATCGCGCCCGCGGAGATATCGGTCAGACCCAGGATCGCTTGGCCAAGCGTGGTTTTTCCACAACCCGATTCGCCGACAATGCCGATCGTCTCGCCTTCAGCCACACTGAACGACACGCCGTTGACGGCATGAACGTCGGCGCCGCCGAACCAGCCCGACGTGACGCGGTAGCAGACTTCCAGGTCTTCAACGGAGAGGAGAGGCGGCTCGGTCACGCGGATTGCGTCTCCTCGATACGGCGCCAGCAGGCGGCGCGCCGGGCAGGATCTATCGCGGCAAGCGGCGGCACCGCCTCGCAGCGTTCATCGGCTTCGCGGCAGCGTGCTTTGAAAAGGCAGCCAGCGGGCGGGTCAAGCAGGTCGGGCAAGGTGCCCGGGATCTGTTCCAGCGGCTGTTTGGGTGCGGCAAGCCCCGGCAGGCAGCGGATCAGGGCGCGCGTATAGGGATGCGCTGGCGCTGCCAGCACCGACGCGGTCGTGCCTGCTTCCGCGACCCGTCCGGCGTAGAGCACATAAAGGCGGTCGCAAAGCTGCGACACCACGGCCATGTCGTGCGATATGAAAACAACCGCCGTGCCGGTGCTTGTCGCCTTGTGCTTGATGAGGCTCAAGATCAGCGCCTGCACTGTGACATCGAGTGCCGTCGTCGGTTCATCGGCGATGATAAGCTTTGGTTCGCACGAGAAGGCCATGGCAATCAGGACACGCTGCCGCATGCCCCCGGAAAGCTCGAACGGATAGGCCTGCATGATGCGTTCAGGCTCGCTGATCAGCATGTCGCGCAGCAGGCCTATGGCTTTGATGGTTGCCGCCTTGGCGTCGAGGCGCTGGTGACGGCGGATGACCTCGACGATCTGCTCGCCAATCCGCCGGGTCGGGTTCAGCGCATTCATCGGTTCCTGGAAGATCGTCGATACAAGCTTTCCACGCACATGCTGGAGCTCGCGCTCGCTGAGCTTCATGGAATCGTTGCCAAACAGCCGGATGCCGCCAGCGGTGATGTGCGCGCTGCCCTTGGGCAGCAGCCGTGTCGCCGCCATCATAGTCACTGACTTGCCGCAGCCGGATTCGCCGACAATGCCGACAATCTCGCCGGCGCGGACATTGAGGCTGACGCCGTTCAGCGCTTTGATCGGCCCGCGAGAGGTGCGGAACTCAAGCGACAGATCGGAGATTTCGAGCAGGACATCGCCAGACGGTTCGCTCATCGTCCACCCAGTCTCGGGTCGAGCATGTCGCGCAAACCGTCGCCAAGCAGGTTGAAGCCCATGGCGCTGACCAGGATGGCGAGACCCGGAAAGGTGATATACCACCACTGGTCGAGGAAATAATTGCGCCCGCTCGACACCATGGACCCCCATTCTGACGTTGGCGGTTGGGCACCGAGCCCGATGAAGCTGAGGGCTGCCGCCGTCAAGATGGTGCCGCCAAGGTCAAGCGTTGCCTGGACGATGATTGGCGATAGCGCATTGGGCAGAATGTGCCAGCGCAAGAGATAGGCAGGCGAGGCGCCAAAGCTGCGCGATGCCTTCACATAGGTGCGGTTGCGCAAGGACAGCGTCTGCCCGCGCGCCAGCCTGACATAGGCGGGCACCCGCACCACGGCAACGGCCAGCATGGCGTTGAAGAGGCTTGGCCCCAATGCCGCCGACAGTGCCATGGCGAGGATCAGTGCGGGCAGCGCTAGGAAGACATCCATCAACCGCATGATGGCGGTGTCGACTATGCCGCCGACGACGCCGGAGAGGCAGCCGATGATCGAGCCGATGACGGTCGAAAGGATGACGATGGCAAAGGCGATGCCGCAGGATGCACGAGCTCCGAAGAGCACCCGCGAAAACAGGTCGCGCCCGACCTCATCGGTGCCGAAGACATGCTGCAGGCTTGGCGCGGCAAGCCGCGCCGACAGCGAGATCTTGTCGGGCGGATAGGGCGCCAGGAGAGGCGCTGCGATGATGACGGACAACACCACCAGCGCTATCGCAGCGCCGACCAGGGTGAGGGGACTTCCCTTCACGCGGTACCACAAGCGGCCCACGCGAAGCCGCGATACAGCCTGCCGCGGTGCGCCGATCCCATCCACCGCCATCAGCCGAGTTCCCTGATCTGTGGATCGAGCATCATATAAGTCAGGTCGACCGCCAGATTGATCAGCACGTAGCCCAGCGAGGCAACGATGGTGAAGCCCATGATGGCTGGAAAATCCAACGTCTGGATGGAGGATACGACGTAGCTGCCCATGCCCGGCCAGGCAAAGATCGTCTCGGTCAACACCGCTCCATAGAGCAGGTCGCCGAAGGCCAGACCAAGCAGCGTCACCGACGGGATCAGGGCGTTGGGCAGTGCGTGCCGCAGGATGACCGCCGAACGCGACAGGCCGTTGGCACGTGCGGTCCTGACGTAGTCCTCCTGCAGGACGTCCAGCATCGAAGCCCGTATCTGACGCGTGATGATGCCCAGGTTGGCGAAGGCAAGAACGAAGGCCGGCAGGACGAGATGATAGAGCGAAGACCAGAAGGCCTTCATATTGCCGGCTACAAGAGAGTCGACCAGGAAGAAGCCGGTGATGCGCACTGGGGCCGCGATGCCAAGCGTGATACGGCCGCTGCCGGGCAGGATGGGTATCTTCACATAAAACAGCAGAATGAGAGCCAGTCCAAACCAGAATACCGGCATCGATATGCCGGCAACGGAAACGACGCGCGCTGCCTGGTCGATCGGACCGTCCTTGTAGATCGCCGAAAGCACGCCGAGCGGCACGCCGATCATGATCGCCATCACCAGCGCGGTGATGCCGAGCTCAAGTGTGGCGGGCAAAAACAGTGCGATGTCGCCGGCAACCGGACGGCGCGTGCGCAAGGACTGGCCGAGATCGCCCGACAGGAGCTGCCTGACGTAAATGACAAACTGCTGGGTGACGGGTTTGTCCAGGCCAAGGTCCTGGCGCACATGCGCCAGCGTTTCGGCTGACGCCTTGTCCCCGGCAATCAGCTGTGCCGGGTCGCCGGGGATCAGATGGGAAATCGTGAACGTGACGACAGCCACACCGGCCACGACGAAGACCAGCAGGACCAGGCGCCGAAGGATCGTTGAGATAAGCGGCATACCTTCGGCGCCGATTTCTTATTCGGACTTCGACATATCGGCGATGTTGTAGACTTGGATCAGCATGGGATTGTAGACATATCCCCTCACCGAGGATCGCATGGCGAAGATGTCGTTCTTCTGGAACAGCAGAACGTATGGTGCATCCTCATTGGTGATTTTCTGCGCGTCGATATAGAGCTGCTCACGCTTCTTCTGATCGACTGTCCCGAGCGCCTGGGTGATCAGATCGGTCACTTTCGGGTTTTCATAAAAAGCTCGGTTGCCTGGCGCCCCCATCTTGGTCGGATCGAACCAGATGTTCATGAACATAAACGGATCGGCGAAATCAGGCGTCCAGGCGCCAGTTGCGATGTCGTAGTCGCCCTTGGCAACCAGCTCGCGCTTGGTCGTGTCGGCGACGTTCTTCATGTCCAGCGTGACGCCGATTTCGGCGAGCGAAGCCTGCAGCGCAAGACCCACCGGCTCCCAGGCGGAGTCCGCCTGCGAATAGGTGTAGCTGATGTGCAGATTGGAAACGCCAGCCTCGGAAAGCAGCTGTTTGGCCTTCTCCAGATCGTAGGTGTACTGCATGCCCTGCGGGTCATGGCCCCACATGCCGTCCGGGACCGCCCCGCGCATCTGTTCAGCCTGGCCCAGCATTATGCCATCGACCAGCCCCTTGTAGTCGGCGGCATAGGAAATGGCCTGACGGACCTTCGGATTGTCGAAGGGCGCCTTCTTGTTGTTCAGATAGAGGTAAATGACATAGAGGCTGGGATTGCTCTCGATGGCCACCCCCGCGCTCGCCTTCATCGCCTCGGCCTGATCGACCGGAACCTGGTCGATGAGATCGGCGTCGCCGTTCTCCAGCTGCAAGCGGCGCGATGACATCTCGCGCACGATCTTGAAGATGACCTGCTTGAATACCGGCGCCTTGCCAGAATAATGCGGATTGGGATCTAGTGTGATCTGCTGGTTGCGCTCCCAAGACGAGATCTTGAAGGCGCCGCTGCCGGCGGTGTGCTCGGCAAGCCAGGCTTTGGCGTCGTCGCCGTTGACCGCGTGCGCTTGCGCCTTCGGATTGACGATCGAGCCGGCCGACGTGGCGAGCGCCGACAGGAACGGCGCAAATGGCGCCGACAGTTCGAATTTTACGGTTTGCGGGTCGACGACGACAACATCCTTGACGGTCGGGAACATGTCGCCAGGGCCAGCTGCCAGCTTCCTGACGCGGTCGAATGAATATTTGACGGCCGCGGCATCGACCGGCGAGCCATCGTCGAACATGTGTCCCGACGCCAGTTTGAACGTCCAGCTGAGATTGTCGGGCGCAGTGGTCCAGCTCTCGGCAAGCTCGGGAATGACGTCGGTCTTGGTGCCGTCGTACTTCACCAGACGTTCGTAGGCCGGAAAGATCAGCGTATAGCCGTTGTTGGAGACCTCCACACCTGGGTCGGCGGTGGGCGGATCCTCGGCCTTGTCGATAACCAGAACATCCTTGTCGGTGGCCCAGCCCGGTGCGGTGTGGGCGAAGACGGCCAGCGCGGCAAATGCCGCAAGGGTCGGCAGGCGACGTAACAACATGATGCGCTCCCCTCGAGCTTGTGTTTTGCACCTCGACGGGATGGCCCGAAGGATGCATTTCGCACACGCTAACATCCGCATTCGGGATGGCAAGCCGATTTTTCGGATAGGAAAGATATTTTTCTAATTAGCCAAGTGTCATTTCAGCTTCGCGGGGCTGCTGGCCGTCATCGAGCCGCATGCCTTGGACGCCCTTGATCAATGTCTGCTCCGATTGGCCGGAGGCCGATGTGCACACGCATAGGATCCGGGCAGGCTTGTCGCCGACGCTGACATAGGCGTGCCCCATGGTGCTTTCGAAATAAACCGACTCTCCGGTCTTCAACCTCAGTGTTTCATAGACATCGGTATGCAGTTCGACTTCGCCTTCAAGAACGTATGTGAACTCCTGACCGGGGTGACGGATCAGTTCGCCGAAGGTGTCGATGCTCTGCTGGGCGATTGCTCCCAGCATCGGGATCATCTCCTTGCGCGACAGGTCGGTGCATAGAAAACGGTAGACATAATTGGGGGTTTCGACGATCCGGCCGTCCTCGAGCCGGCTTACCGCCCGCGCGCCGTGAGCTATGGGAGATGCGCTGGCCTTCCTGACGCCGAAGAGTTCAGTTATGTCGACCTTCAGCCCTTGGGCAAGCTGAAGCAGCTTGTCATAAGTCAGCGACATCTGATTGTTCTCGACTTTCGACAAGGTCGAGATGGCCAGGCCCGACATCTGGCTGACCTGCGTCAGCGTCAAGCCTCGTTCCCGCCGCAGCTCCTTGAGGCATTCCCCCAAACTTGGCTTCGAATCGCTCATGGCGCACCCCTTTTTGACGTTGGCCGCACTTTAGGGTTGAGACCGGGCAAAGTCGACTCGCAGGCGATGACGCATTTATCATAGGCAAGATATTTGACCGATCGGAAATACTCTGCTTGGTTGCCGGCGCTTGGTTTGAGAGTGGCAATGCAGGACGTTCTTATCATCGGCGGCGGCATGGCTGGCGCTTCGGCGGCCTTCTTCCTGGCGTCTGGTCGTCGGGTGACCGTGCTTGAAGCCGAAGCCCATTGCGGCATGCACACGACAGGACGTTCCGCCGCCCTCTTCATCGAGGGCTACGGGAACGCCGCCATCCGCGCCTTCACCCGCGCCAGCCGCCAGTTCTTCCTTGAACCGCCCTCCGGCTTCTGTGATGTCCCTTTGCTGACACCTCGCGGCGTGATGGTCATCGGCACGGACGCGCAAAGGCCAAAACTGCAGGCGCTGTTTGCCGAGACGGCCACGGAATCGGCGGCGCCCTTGGACTGGCTTGACACCGACGCTTCCCGATCGGTCGTTCCAATCCTGCGACCTGATTACATCGGGTCTGCGTATCTCGATCACTCGGCGATGGACATCGATGTCGACGCTCTTCACCAGGGCTTTTTGCGGGGCGCACGCCGTCAGGGCGCGCGGATCGTCACCAATGCACGGGTCGAGGCGATCGAGCGTGTCGGCGGCGCCTGGATTGTGACGACCCCGGTCGGCGTCTTTGACGCACGTGTCCTTGTCGACGCCGCCGGCGCCTGGGCGGACCAGGTGGCTGCCATGGCCGGCGCCACGCCGCTTGGGCTGGTGCCGAAACGACGAACCGCGATGCTTGTCGATGCGCCGCCCGGCGTCAACGCCAGGGATTGGCCAGGCGTGATCGATGTCGACGAGATGTTCTATTTCAAACCATCTTCGGGAATGCTGTTGCTTTCGCCAGCCGACGAGACGCCAAGCGAAGCTGGCGATGCGCAGCCCGAAGAGATCGACATCGCTATCGCGGTCGATCGCATTCAACAGGCCGCTGACCTGCCGGTAACGCGCATCTCACGCAGTTGGGCCGGATTGCGGTCATTCTTTGCCGACAAGACGCCGGCCGTCGGATGGGATAGCCAAGTTGAAGGGTTCTTCTGGCTGGCCGGACAAGGCGGCTACGGCATCCAGACCGCTCCCGCGCTCGGTCAGCTGACCGCAGGGCTGGTGGCCGCGAGCGCCGTGCCTGACACATTTGCTGTCGAAGGCGCCGACCCCGACATTTTGTCACCCGTGCGCCTTCGAGGATCAATTTCCGAATGACAATAGACGCCGCCATGTTGCCGGACACAATACCGCGATCGGGTTTTGTCAAGCCTGCTTCTCTGGAGCCGAAGCCGATTGACCGCGGTCTACCATCAACAATCAGCATTACATTGACATTCCATCGGGAAACTCTTCGACCTGCCAAAGCGATGCGGGGCTTGGTCGAAACAGTCACCGTGTTTCGAGAACCCATCCAGGGTCGGAGGTATAACAGCTGAAATCGCTGGGCGACTAACGAACTCTTAGGCGAGGGTGCATCCCCCACTGCATCAAAGCAGGGGGAGCGATGGTAGCGGGAGACCGCTACATAGCGATACCCACTATCGAGGAAGCACTCTTCTACTATCGGCGACTTTCAGTCGAGAATGTAAACGCTGAAGAGCGCCTGGGATAAGATAGTGTGCCCTGGCACGTGGCCGGTGGGTCGTTTTGGTCGAAAAACCAGAGCGTCCTAGGTGGACGCTCCAGAACTTGTCGCCACTAGGCTCTGGACTTGCGCTTGGCAGGAACTTTTTTAGCAGAGACAGGTTGCGGTTTGCGTCCTAGCCCCGCCGCCTTCGCAAGCGTTGATCTTTGAGCCGCGTAATTCGGCGCAACCATCGGGTAATCCTGCTTCAATCCCCATTTCTCGCGATATTCGTCCGGAGAGAGTCCGTAGTGTACCGAGAGATGCCGTTTCAGCGATTTGAATTTCTTCCCGTCTTCGAGGCAGATGATGTAGTCCGGAGCTACCGACCGTTTCGGATTGATGGCTGGCTCCTGTTTCGGCAGCTCGGCCACATTCGGCTGGCCAAGGCCTGTCAGTGACGAATGAATCGACGCGATGAGATCTGGCAACCCAGCAACGGGTAGTGGATTTTGGCTTACATAGGCAGAGACAATGTCTGCAGTCAGCCCGACGAGATCGGCCGTTTGGGCTTCGTTTTGATCGCTCAAGTATCAGCTCCTACGATAGGGATAAAGCTCGCCCCACGCATCTATCGTATACCGCAATTTTGAGCGACGCCGAGAGAAATTCCACCAGCGGATACTGTTAGATGGCCGTCACCGAGACCAAGCCACAGAGCGCATCCAATTCGCCTGGGGGTTCTTGGAAGCTTTAGAACTTTTTGGGTCGCGCGTCATACCGAATTGCGGGTGCTCGCGGACAAAGCAGGATAATAGCTTCGGTTTTTAGGATGATTGGGGAGCCAACAGCTTACGGTGGAGCCTCCAATGTCCGCGTCCGGATCGGCAGCCGGCACTCTGACGCCAGATGCCACGTCGCGCTGCTCTAGACTAGGGTTCCGATGAAAGCGTGAAAGACCCTGTTTGAGGTCTTTATTTTGCTGGGAGGGTTGCTGGAGTCCAGGCGTTTTCCACGGGCGGCAACGTATCTAACTCACCAGGTCCTTCTTCTGATCGAAGCGCGGAGATGGTGGGGAAGAAAGCTATTGACGTCAGGAGGGCAGACAGAGTGTTGGGCGGATCATCTGGCGAAAAAGCGCCATCAATAATGCGATCCAACCGATCATCCCCGATTACCGTCACTTCGAATGTTTCGGACGGCGACTGATGAGAGATGACAATCCTGTGTGAGACGAAAGCTTCGTTATCCGTCGGGATGTTCGATTCAGCGATGTCGGGTGTTATGATAACCCTATCGTTCTTCTGAGTTAGTACAGACAATTCGACGTGATGGGCGGTAGCGTTGCCCCTGTTCTCAAATCGATAAATGGTCTTGAACGGCTTCCGTTCTATCCCCTCCAGATGACCTACCAGCCGCGGTTTGAAATAGAGCCCCCATAGCACCGGACTTGATACGACCAGCTGGAGCCCGCTCATCAGCAGAGCAACAGTTGCGATGGTTGTCGCGGCGTCAAAAGGCCAGTTCAGACGTGGGCGATCGGCAAACATTTTCTTAGCCAACGAGTTGCTCCTACCGCATCGTCCTGGGCGCCAGTCGACGCATCGGAATGTTTTTATCCCATCCGTACCTGCCGTATCGCACTGTCAACGTCGGAGTGAGCCTGATTTCGTGATAGCGGGTAATCGTCGGCGGGCGGGCTTTGGGCGCTGCGGCTTTGGTCGGCGCCTTTGCAGCAGCTGGCTTCTTAGCCGGGGCCTCGGTCCAACCAGGCCTCGATGGCTTGGCGGCCTTCGCAGCAGCAGGCTTTGGATACGCCTTAGTGCTTGGTGCGCGCGGACCTCCATTCGCCAGGATGTCGGGGGCGCGCTTGATGATCCTCTGGCCGCGTTCGATCATTTCAAGCCGATCAAGCCTATCGCGAGCTTCCTCGAATCCCTCTACGAGAGCATCCATCAGCTCGGGGGGAAGCTTAATTTCCTGTCCTGCCTTCAACACTACGCCCAGCGCCAATCCAAGTTTTTTCTTCGAAATACCCTGTTTTTCCTGCATTGCTGCAAACCCAGCCCTCGCCTTAGCTCGTTCCAACTGCAACTGAATGAGGGGGGTCGGCTCGAAAACCTTGGCCTTCTTCTTGTTGTTGCACGGTCCGCAGGAGGGCATCCAGTTTTCGTAACTATTGATTTCGAAGGTTTCCGGAAGCCCGAACATTTTCAGGGCTTTGGCGAACTCATCTGGGTTTTCCAGGAGCGTTTCGGGGATGATGTGGTCGACCTGCATCGATTGAAAGTCGACAGGGCGCGTGCAAATATAGCACTTCTCGCCATGTGCGGTGTAAACGGCCAATCGCTCGGCTGGTCAAAATCCCCGCTTTGCCACAAGTCCCCCAAAGCTATTGGCGGACTATGAACTTAGCGATTGCGATTTTCAACTTCGCGATCATTACTACAGGCACAGGCCTAGAACCGGCCAGGCACATCCCTCAAAGTTCACCGATAGACCGTCAGGAGCGGCGCAATGTCAACTCAGCTCGTCCGGGACCAAATCGCCGCGTTCCTCAAAACCGAAACACCGGAGGTGCTGTGCATTCGCGGGCGCTGGGGAACCGGCAAAACCTACAACTGGCAGACGACAATAAAGCAGCTGAAGGGCAAAGCTGAAACGGTCGCCCTGAGCCAGTATGCCTACGTGTCCCTATTTGGCGTTGGCTCCATCAACCAGATCAAAGCCGCCATCCTTCAGAACACGGTAACCCGCGACAAGATAGGTGACTTCATCACATCGGAGAGTATTAGCGCCGCCCTTTCTAAAGGGGAGAAGGCTCTCAAGTCTGGGTTTCTGAAACTTTTGCGATGGGTGGCGAGAGCCTTTTCGATGCAGCCGTCTCTGGGTTGGCGATGCTGTCAACGAAGGAGATCATCTGTTTTGATGATTTGGAGAGGAAGGCCGACGGAATTACTGCTGGCGACGTTCTGGGCTTCATTTCCTACCTGAAGGAGGAGCGCAGCTGCAAAGTCGTCCTACTGCTGAATGATGAGGCGCTGGACGGAGCGGATAAGGTTCAGTTCACGTCTTATTTGGAGAAAGTTGTCGACATCAATCTGCGGTTTGCGCCGACACCGACTGAGGGCGCCAAGATTGCCATGGACGGAGTCCAAGGCACGGACGCCTTGAAGGCAATTGTCAGCGAGCGCACGGTGAAGCTGGGCATCGACAACGTTCGCGTCATCCGCAAAATCTTTCGGCTGGTGGTGCTCATTCAGCCGCTGTTGAAAGCCCACAAGCCCGGTGTCCTAAGAAGCGTGGTGAACTCGCTGGTCCTATTCGGATGGTGTCATTTTCAACCCGAGCTCGCGCCATCGATGGAATTTGTCAGGCAAAGGGGTATCTACGAAACCTCAGCGGAACGTCAAAAGAAGAAAGAAGATCCGGTCGCCGAGAAGTGGTCCCAGGAACTCCACAGCTATGGGTACGGGCATACCGACGAATTCGACCTAGTGTTGATGCAGGGCGTCGTGGACGGCTATTTCGAACAGGGCACGATTGATGCCCACGCAACCGAACTGAATGTGCGGGAGCAAGCTGCAGAAGCGCGCCACGAGCTGGATGCAGTCTGGGACAGATTCCATTATTCCTTCCAGGAATCCCAGGATGAGATACTAGGCGCATTCTACAACTGCTTCATGAAAAACGCGGAGTTCTATAACCTCGGCACTGTAATGGCACTCATCGGCCTATTCCGCGAGTTGGAGGCTCGCGAAAGGGCCGACAAGATGTTCGACCGGTTTGTTGAAACCCATAAGGGAATTCCCGGATCGTTCGATTCCAGTAGCATGTACCGTTTCGGCCATGAGATACCGGAAGACATGAGGGCGACGGTTGCCGAGCTGAACGAGGGGGAAGCACCCAACTTCACCGTCGATGAGCTATTTTTCAAACTGGAGGCCGACGGTTTCCATTCAAAGGTTGCCGACCGACTGACGGAGGTTCCGGTGGAAGAATATGTGCGGGTTCTAACCACCTATGTCGGCGAGGACTTAGCTAAGATCAGGAAGGGGCTCACCGCTGATCTGACCATATCCAATCCCAACGACGCAGCTATCCGTGTCATGGACCGCGCCGGAGAGGCGCTACGCATTATCGCCAGCGAAAGCACCTTTAATGCGCGGAGGGCGTTGGGGTGGAGGCTTATCCAGCGGCTTGAAGGGCCAAAGGTCGAAACGGGAGAAGAGGCCGCTGCTTTGACGGTCGAAGCGCCGAACCCTGCGGCAAGGTCATCTAAACCGGCGCGAGCTGAACAGGCGAAGCCTGCGGCTAAGAGAAAGCCGCGAGGAAAAGCCGCCAGCGTGGGTCGATTGCATCGCTGATTACACTTTGCCGCTACGCACTTTGGTGCGACGATAGCCCGCCCGCTTGCCCGTCCAGTAGTGAACCCGATAGGCGCCGCGCCCCGAATGGTTCGGGACATTGAAATGCGTCGATGAAGCTCACGCCGTGCAAATGCGCGGTACGTTGGATCTCTCAGTGTCGGCATGTTCCCCCTCGTGAAAAAGGAACATGCCGGCGGCGCTAGAGTCAATCATTCCATTAGCACCCGTTTGACTAAGCCGCCTGCCTCGCCGGAATCTCGGAATGGGCAGGGAAATCGATGTCGGTGACGTTGTGGCGCAACAGCCACGGTTGGGCAGGCGCATCGGCGATCGCGTCACGCCGCGCGTCCCCAACTAGCCTGCATCCCTATCCGATCCGCGGCGAGAAGGCCAAGGCAGGCCAGACCATGCGCTTTGAGGATGATGTCGTCTGTGTGACGAGGAAACGGATAGAGAGACCGTCCAGGCGCTAGGCCGGATCACGGTCGATCCCTCGTCGGTGGAGTTGGTGAGCGAGTACATACTGCCGATCGATGAGCCGACATAGGACTGTGCAGATCGTTACACCTTCGATTTCCGCCAGCCGGCCCACCACGCGTCCCATTGCGAGCAAAACCAGCGCTCGCCTTTGTTCGGGTTGACGACTGTTTCGTTGTAATATCGCTGGCCTGGCATGTGATAGATTCGCTCGCCGGTTTCCACGCTGATGTTGCCTTTGATGTTGCAGCCGTTCGGAGCGTTTGAATCGCCTTGGTGGTGAACGGTCGGCAGGCGATGCTGATCGCTCTGCGGTGCAAAGTAGGCGGCTCCGGCAACGCCGCATAGCACGACGGGGATTAGCGCTCGCTGTTGCAACAACGAACGCTTACGTCGCCACTGCTGCCCCTTGTGCCCTTGCTGGCCCATTGCCCACTCCCAAAGGGAGAGTGCGACTGCTGGGCCCTGGAGTCCAGACTAGATCATCGACCATTGATGCCCCGCATGGTTTGCGGATCGCCAGCACGGTCTGCCGCTTCAATTCGGCGGCGCTGTCTTTTGTGATCTGAGCTCCGCCTTGGGGACGTCGCTACCCCTGCCCCTTAGCAGGTGCCTTCTTTTCTGAGAACAATCGTTCATCTTCGGCAAGCTTGTGCTGTGCAGCAAGGAGCGCATCACCGATCTCATCTGCAAGCCGCTGCATGATCTTGACGGCGACAATGCTATCGACATTTGGATTTTGCCTCATGAGCACGCTTGATATCTGGTTCAAGGAAAGCGCGGTGGCATGTCCGGGATCGGTAAGACCCGCGTTACTCGGCCCGGCGAGCAGGGTTTTGGATTCACCGATAAGCCCAAGCTTGAAAAACACGCCCTTTGGATTTGCGTGAACATTATGGCTCGCCATCTTGTAGTAGGGGCTTAAGTGGTCGATGCCCGCCGCCTCTTGGATATCGGCCATGGTCGGGCCTCTGTCCTTTTTCTTGGGGGCGTTCGGCTTATTCTTTTTTCCGGCATATCCTGCTGCCCACCCAAACTGCCCACCAAAAGCCTCGCCATGGGTCTGCAAGCCGGCTTGATAGGCTTTTTCAATACGATCATATTTCGCGTCAGAAATTGGCTTTTGCCCGAGCTGCTTTTGATACTTGCGGTATTGTATAGCCGCTCCCCGTGCTTCAACGATTTCATGCGCGATATACCGTTCGGCGAGCGCATCACCGTGCTGGCCTATGAGACAGGCGACCGCGGCTGTCTCCTGTAAGGTGCGCCAACGCGCCATGGCACCGTCAGCAAAACCACTCGACATGAGGCAGATAACCTCTTCAGTGACTTGGCATGAACGCGCGTGCAGCCGACGCAACACATCAACAGCTTGAGGATTTGAGCCACCGCCTGCCGCGTGACCATCCTTATTGAAATTGTCACCAAATTCGCGTGCAATGGTAACGAGCATCCGTAGCCGTTCAAAGCCCGCACCCCAACGCTCTTCCAAGCGTTTGCGGAACCCATTCATGTCACGCTGTTGCTGCCGGCGTTCAGCGCCCCACTTCTTTTTCAGGCTCGCAAGGATCGTTTGGGAAACCCCCTCCGAAGCATCGTCGATGATCGCGGGAAGTTTGCTAATCAGTTCATGCGCACGCTCATTCAGCCACGCAAGGTCTTCATCGGTGATTTCGATGCTGGCGTCTTCATGACCGGTATCTAGTTGAATATCGTCCTCGCCTTTCAAGAGCCGGTCAACGAGTTCGTTCAGCCGCCTTTTCGAAAGCTTGATTTTCTGCTCGCCAAGTTTTCTCTCAATCATCTCGACGGCAAGCTGGCGCGGCAGACCGTGAAGCCATTTGTTCATAGCCTCCTGAACCGGTCCCATCGAAGCCCTCCCTTTGCATTTAAATATGTATAGGGTGTAGGGGCCTGCGGCCCCCGACTGTCAAGACCAAGGCGAGCGCCGCAAGAGCGGGCCTTGACAGCCTATCCACTGGCGCTTGCCGAGTACGGTTGCTGTCGCAACCATATTCTGAGGGATCATGTTCCGGGCTGGCGGAAGACCACGACCGCGCCGTGCAGATTTGAAAGCGGCTTTGGTAGCAAGGCCGTAAGCTCCTCATGGCCGCGTGCATAGATTGCCTTAACAATCGGGTGGCGCGACCCGTAGGCCAGGAGTTCATCGGCGTTCGGTGTGGAAGCGAACTCTGCTTCAAGCAGTGCGACCGGATAACGCCCTGCCCACACGGCAAGCTTCGAAAGCGCGTTGGCAACCGGCTCCTCCTGCCCATGCAGGGCAAAGGCCGCTTGCTGAGCCAATCCGACCAAATCGTGTGTGGCCAATTTGCGGTTCAGTTTGCCGCCGGAGATCAGCGAAGGTTCTTTCGCAATCCAGATTCCCTTCAGCAGGGTTTCCAGCGCGTAGCCGTAAAGAAGCTGGGCGGCTGGGTAATTCGGCACGCGGGCTTCTATGTCGGCAATTCCGGTGTCGTTTCCTTCGCTATAGGCCATTGCCGTTGCCTTTTGCGTGGCGGCCTCGTGGGCTTGGAAATAAGCAGCTTCAAACGCATGTTCATGCGTGAGAATGGCTTCTGCACCGTCGCGCAGACGTTGTGCGGTCAGCAGCCAGCTTTCCGGGCTTTGTGCGGCCCTGAAGATATCTTGCTTGAATTTCTTGAGGTCGGGCATGGTTTGGACTTGGTGTTCGAAGTGCTCGAAATCAGTTGCTCAAAAGCGTAGGACGGCTTCCTTGTATCCTTACCATCTTCTCTCCCGAAGTTCATTTTTGGGGCAGTGGCACGACCAAATGCGCTAATTTCACTAGTCACCCGCGAATCACGTCCGGAATATCCATGACCACTGCACTTACTGTACCGGCATCGCTCGAGGCGATTATTCAGCGCTTCGATGCCAAGGAAGAGCTGTTTGACGAGCACGCCATCGGTGGGGAGCTTAAGAAGGCGCGTGGCGCGCTGACCGAACCGTCCGATGCCGAAAATCTTGGAGCTTGGGCGGAAGTGCTCGCATTCGCCCTGGCTACTCGCCATCACGAAAACCCGTGGAACAGCTATTTCGGGCCGATGGGCTCCGGGACGGATGCCGAGGGCAACAAGGCTTATTTTCCCGACATCGCGGGTAGCCCGCCCGAGGTCGTGACGCATTGGGCCGCCCGAGCAAGAGCCCTCAAGCATCGATTTCTAAGGGCGCGCTACGCGGATCTTGTATGGGAAATGAGTGGCCCCATCGCCAATCGCAAGCGCGAAATCGAAGACGCCCGTATCGCAATCGATTGCTACCTCGATGCGATACCCGATATGGCCGATGACCATGCGCATGTTTCCTTTGCGATACGCGCGCTCGATCTCGCCGTTTCGATTTGGCGATACGGAACGCACGGAACAGGCCCGCACAACGTTGATGGATGTTCACCGCGCGCTTATGAAAACGCATAGCCGTATGTGGTGGTACGCGGTCGATCGGCTGCTCGAAGACAAGAAGGCAATGGTTACCGACGCTGAGCGGGCCGAGCTGGTAGCCGATTTGGAAAGCATCATTGCTACGCGTTCCAATAGCGGCGATCCCACGCAGTTCGACCCGCACGAGGCGCAGGGCGCCGCCGAGCGGCTGATCCCTTACTACCGCCGCGTCGGCAAACACGGTGACGCCCGCCGTCTCCATCAGGCGGTCGGTGAATCATTCGAGCACTTCGCCAGCAATGCTGATCCCATGCTTGCAGCCGCGCTCCTGCAAACGGCAACGGATGAATACCGAAATGCAGGGCTGAAGGAAGCGCGCGACCGCACCCGCATTCTCATGCAGAAGAAAATCGGCGCGGCAGGTGAAAACCTTCAATCGGTCGAGCACAAGATCGAAATTACCAAGGACGACATGGAGAAGTTCTTGAACCAAGTGGTCGTTGACGATCTTGGCTCAAGCCTTGTGCGTATCACGCGCGAGTTCATGTTGAAGCGTGGCGATCTTCAAGAGCAAGTCCAAAAGACGCTCAAGGAAGCTCCGCTGATGGCGCACATCACGCAAATGATCTATGCCGATGATCGTGTTGCCGCCAAGATTGGCGGCGTGGAGGAAGATTCATTTGGCAGGCTCTTTCATCAAGCCAGATTTGCATTCCAGTTCGAGCAGCTATGGTTGATGCAGGCTTTTCAGCGCTTGTTCGAAAAGCACGCGGTTGTTCCGCAACACTTCGCCGGCTGGGCCAACCGTCACGAGCTTTTCGACGACATGAGCCTCTTGGTCGAAGGAATCAGCGCCTGGGCGCGAGAGGATCATGTGAAAGCCGCGCATGTTCTGGTGCCGCAGGTCGAGCGCGCTTTGCGGAAAATCGCCGATGGTCTCGGCGTGCCGGTCACGAAGGCTCATCCGACGGTTCCGGGGACGAGCGTTGCCATCGGCATGGGCGAAATGTTGTACAACCAAACGGTCGCTGAAGCGCTTGGGCCCGATGCGACCCTTCATTTTCAAGCGCTCTATGCCGATCCACGTGGTATGAATCTCCGCAACGAAATTGCGCATGGCCTGATGGATGGTAATCAGTTCCACTGGCATCTCGGCAACTTGATTATCCACTCGCTCATGATGCTGGGCTTGTGGAAGGAACTCGGCCAGATTGGCAAGAAGCGCGAAGATTGACGATTCCGATTTTTTACACTCGCGGGCGAGCGCGTATTTCTACGCTTGCGGCGAGCGGAATCTCTTCATAGCGGCGCTGCGCGCCAGGTTTTCGCTTGGAGCGGGGATGATAGGGCTCCTCCTCACACCCCCAGCAACAACAAAATCGTCATCCCCCAATTCTTACTTGTTCGGCTCCGCCTCCCGCGCTGCGAACCGGGTGGTCCCCCCTGACGATTTTCTTGTTGCTCCCCCTAAAGCCGGTCTCGCCGACAGGCAGGGGTTCAGACGCTCAATTCGCGCCGAACCCCAAGCCCATAGGAAACAGCCACGAGGACCGACCTCTATCAGCAGATCACCGACCAGATTGATCTATGCGGGCTATGTTCGCTGGCCCATCTGCTCTTCACGCCGTTCACCGTCGAACGCCTGCCTACCCTTGGCAGTCCATAGGTTTCGCGCATTCTCTCCTTCATCGCTTTGCAGCTTGGCGGCGATCCAAAGCAGCGCGCCGTAGACGATGGCGCGATCGTCATTGGTAAGCTCGACGATGCCTGCCTTGACGACGAGCCCGCCGAGTTCAATCAGGTGTCGGGTGCGCTTGCGTCGTTCGACCTGCCACGCGCGCATGTCATTGCGAGTGAGTGCCGCTTGCCGGCGAATGTGAGCTGCCCGGTTGCGCCGAAGCGCCATGCAGCTTGCCTCCAAGTGCCGGAGCAGGTCGCCGGGGCCGGCTCTCGAAAAACGTCACCCCACGCTTGGCCCATGCTTCACGCTTTGCGGTGTCTTTCGTTTCGGCGATTGCGGCCAGCGCGCCGGCCAGTTCGTCGGTGCTGAGTTGATCGGCGCCGGTAGCGATCACGAGTTCGCCAAGCTGCTGCACCTTTCGAGTTTTGAGTTCGCGCGCCTTGTCTTCCAGCGCCTTCAGTTCCGTGTCGAAATCGCGTGGTTTACGCATGGCTATCTCCATCTGACGTCAATGCAGCGATGATAGGGGAGCGGCTGCCGTAAGGCTTCAGGGTTGCCGAGACAGGTGGGGACGGGCTGGTCCATCCCGAGATTTTTTCGAGGGAGGGCGCGCTTATACGTCGTGCCGACGTGCGCTTTGACGTGCAAATGATCTGGTCGCGATGGCGATCTACCATCTTCACGTCAAGGTCATTGGCCGCAAGGCTGGCTCGAGTGCGGTGGCGTCAGCGGCCTATCGCTCTGCCTCGCGGCTGCGCGATGAGCGGATCGAACGCACGCATGACTTCTCCGCCAAACGCAGCGTCGTCCATTCCGAGGTCATGCTGCCGGATGGCGCCCCGGAGACCTGGAGCGACCGCGAACGGCTGTGGAACGACGTCGAGGCCTTCGAGGTGCGCAAGGATGCCCAGCTCGCCCGCGAAGTGGAGTTCGCCCTCCCGCGTGAACTGAGCCAGGCGCAGGGCATCGAATTGGCGCGCGACTTTGTTCAGGCAGAGTTTGTCAGCAAAGGCATGGTCGCCGACCTCAACGTGCATTGGGATAGAGCAGAGGATGGCAGTCCAAAACCGCATGCCCATGTCATGCTCACCATGCGGTCCGTCGACGAGAATGGTTTTGGGTCAAAGGTTCGCGACTGGAATGCTACCCAGCTGGTCGAGCGCTGGCGCGAGCGTTGGGCGGAGCTCGCCAATGAGCGCCTGGCCGAACTCGATATCGATGCCCGCATCGATCATCGCAGTCTGGAAGCGCAGGGCATTGCCCTGGAGCCGCAAACCCAGATTGGTGCACCGGCGCAACGAATGGAGGGCGGCGGCCTCGATGCTGGCGACATTGAAGCAGATCGCGCCGAACTCCATCGCGAGATCGCGCGCAACAATGGTGCGCGCATCGTTGCCGATCCATCCGTGGCGCTGGACGCCATCACGCATCAGCAATCGACCTTCACCCGAAAGGACATTGCGAAGTTCTCGCATCGGCACAGCGATGGCATCGAGCAGTTCAACGAGGTTACGCGAGCCATCAGCAACGCACCCGATCTGGTCGAACTTGGCAAGGACGGGCGCGGCGAAGACCGCTTCACCACTCGGCAGATGATCGAGACCGAACAGCGGCTGCATCGCGCGGCGGAACGCATGGCCGGAGAGGAACGTCATGCGGTGAGTGATCGGGATCGTGTGACTGCTTTGGCGGATGCCAATCGTCATGGCATTGTTCTGTCAGGTGAGCAGGCCGATGCGCTGGATCACATCACCGATGGCCGCGGTCTTGGCGTCGTTGTCGGTTTTGCCGGAACGGGCAAGAGCGCGATGCTGGGTATTGCGCGCCAGGCATGGGCGGCAGCGGGCTATGAAGTCCGAGGCGCCGCACTCTCCGGCATTGCGGCCGAGAATCTTGAAAGCGGATCGGGGATTTTGTCGCGCACCATAGCCAGCATAGAACATAACTGGGGGCAGGGACGCGACCTGCTCACCGCGCGTGATGTTTTGGTCATCGACGAAGCCGGCATGGTCGGCACGCGCCAGTTGGAGCGCGTGCTCTCCCATGCGGCGGACGTCGGCGCAAAGGTCGTTCTTGTTGGCGATCCGCAGCAGTTGCAGGCGATCGAAGCGGGTGCTGCATTCCGTTCCATCCACGAACGTCACGGCGGCGTCGAGATTGGCCAGGTGCGCCGGCAACAAGAGGATTGGCAGCGTGAGGCCACGCGCGATCTTGCAACCGGCAGGATCGGCGCCGCGATCAGCGCTTATGACGCGCGAGGAATGGTGCACCAGGCTGCCTCGCGCCATGAGGCGCGCAGCGAACTCGTCGAGCGCTGGGATCGCGACAGGCAGGCGGACCCAGAGGCAAGCCGCATCATCCTCACTCATACAAACGACGAGGTGCACGCGCTGAACCAAGCCGCGCGCGAGCGCATGCGCGCTGCCGGGGACCTCGGCAACGAGGTTCAGGTGGATGTGGAGCGCGGGGCAAGGAACTTCGCCAGCGGCGATCGGATCATGTTCTTGCGCAACGAGCGTGGTCTCGGCGTCAAGAACGGCACGCTCGGCGTCGTAGAGGAAGTCAGCGCACAAAGCATGAAGGCTCGCACCGACGACGGCAGGTCTGTGCGCTTTGACCTGAAAGACTATGCCCAAATCGACTACGGCTATGCCGCGACCATTCACAAGGCCCAGGGCATGACCGTTGACCGTACGCATGTGCTGGCGACGCCAGGCATGGATGCGCACGGCAGCTACGTTGCCCTATCGCGACATCGCGATGGGATGGACTTGCATTACGGCAGCGATGATTTTGCTGCGCGGGAAAAGCTCGTCCAAACGCTGTCACGTGACCGCGCCAAGGACATGGCGTCGGACTACGATCAGATCGATCCGGCGCAACACTATGCCGAGCGGCGCGGGATCACTTTCCGACAGCGTGTGGTCGAGATCATGCGCCGCGTCGTTCCGGAGAAGCTGCGCGACAGGATCGGCGGACTGCTGGACGGGTTGCGCTCGCCCGGAGACGCCGAGCCTGGCCAGGACCGTGGACGCAGTCCGGGAAGGGAGAATGTTGGAGCGCAAATCACGGAGGTCGGCCGCACGCCAGGAAGAGAAGCTGCCGCCAGGGGAGCGCAGCGCGAGGCGGGCGCTTCGGTGAACTCTGAGGCGGCGTTGCGCAGCGCTCGCACGAAGGCGCTTGTGCGTCACGCGCGCGCGCTCGACGCGATCCTCAGTACTGGAAATGCGGACGGGCAGGGCAGTCCCGAGCAGATGCGCGAATTGCGGGACGCCCGCAGCGCCTTCGAGAAGGTTCGGCCGCATGGCTGGCGCGATGCAGAAGCCGCCTATGTCAAGAGCCCAGAGCTGGTTCGCGAAGCGGGCGCCGGCCGCGTCAACCGCATCGTGCTAGCTCTCCAGCTTGTAACGGAAATCCGCACCGGACTGGACGCCGATCCGAGCCGCCGCGCAGACCGTTTCGTGGAACGCTGGCAAAACCTCGACAAAAGCAGTCAGCGACAATACCAGGTCGGCGACATGTCGGGCTACAAGTCAACCCGCTCGGCGATGTCCGACATGGCCAAGAGCCTCGAACGCGATCCGCAATTGGAATCTCTTCTCGCCAACCGCAAGCGCGAGCTTGGCATCAACATCGATTCCGGCCGCCGCCTCGGCGCGGAACTCGCATTCAGCCATGGCATAGGCAGGGGACGCGGCATCGGGATCTAGACCGTCCGATTTGCCGCCGTTCCCACGTCCAAGATCGATCAGATGACAAATCTGATTGCGCACAAGCCTTGGATTGTCCTGTCTGGCTCCAGCACGTGCCAATGCTGTCAACGAAAGGGAAGGCAGCCATGCCTGAACCTGATCGTATCATTCGCCTCAGGACCGTCCTCGCGCGGACCGGCTTATCCCGCTCAACGATGTACCGCAAAATCGCCGAAGGCACGTTCCCGGCTCAAATCAAGATCAGCGTAAACGGTGCGGGATGGAGGGAATCCGATATCAGCCGGTGGATCGCCGATCCTGTTTCGTGGCGCGCCAAAGCGGGACGGAACAATAGCGACTAAGGGCGATCTATCGGCAGGCACATCGCTGCCATCGGCATAGGTTCACCATTGTCAAATCCAATGACCGATAAGGGGCCGTCTGCTGACTTTCCGGTTCTGGCCGAGAAATTGAGAAAGCCCACATTCGGCCAACGACCCCATTGCTGTCATTGGCGACCAGCGTAGTCTCTGTCTGATATTGGCCCAAAGTGGACATTTCGGGCCGAGCCGTCCGTGGCCGCGATGGGCAGGGCTGTCCGGGGAAAATTATACATATTGGAAGCCCATCTGATTTGGGGAGGTCCACTGGGTTCGGCGGCTTG
>NZ_JAIUIN010000032.1:0-54465 GCF_020165665.1 Mesorhizobium sp. BH1-1-4 | reverse complement strand
GCGGCCACGGCGCGGCGTGGTGCCGACGGCGGCCGGACAGGCGCTGCTCCACCACGCGCGCGCCGTGCAGAACCAGATCGAGGCGATGGCCGGCGACCTCGGCGCCTATGCCACGGGCCTGCGCGCCCGCGTGCGGCTGATGGCCAACACGGCGGCGACCAGCGAACTTCTGCGCGAAGCAGTCCCTGCCTTCCTGGTCGCGCATCTCGGCATCGACATCGAGCTCGAGGAGCGCCCCAGCCATGAGGTCGCCGAGGCCGTGGCCAATGGTGCGGCCGATCTCGGCATCGCCGCGACCTGGGCCGGGCTTGCGCATCTCGAGCAGAAACCGTTCTTCGTCGACCGCCTGGTGGTGATCACCGCGCGGAACCGGCCCGGCCTCGCAGGGCATGGCGTCGGCATGGCCGATATCCTGGGCGAAGCCTTTGTCGGCTTGAGCGCCGGCCATCCCTTGCAGGAACACATCGCCCGCCAGGCGGCCCGGCTCGGCGGCCACCTGCACTTCCGCATCCGCGTGCCCGGTCTCGACAATGTCTGCCGGCTGGTCTCGCAAGGCGCAGGCATCGCCATCGTGCCCGAAAGTGCGGCGCGCCACGCAGGCCGCACGCTGCGCGCCTTGCGGCTCGGCGATGACTGGGCAACGCGCCAGCTCAATCTCTGCGCCCGCAGCTTCGAGGCGCTGACGCCGCAGGCGAAACTGCTGGCGGCGGCGCTGGCGTGAGGCCAAGCCCCTTGCTCACACCACTTCCAATACCTTGCCGGTATCATGCTGGCGCACGAAATCGACGCGGCCGCCGTCCCAGTGGTAGCTGTAGTGGCGGCCCTGGACCGGGACACCGATGACGTCGGGCCAGAAGATGCCGATGCACGCTCCGTCGGGCATGCGCACGCTGTTCCACACCAGCCCGTCGCTGCCCGAGGCCCGCAGCGCCCGTCCTTCGGCCTGCGAGGCGCTGTAGTCGTCCGGGTCGAGCACGCCGGGCACGGCGTTGACGTCGTCGAGGTCGCGGTCGACGCTGCCGATCAGCACGCGGAAATCGGCCGTCCAGCCCGGCGCCTCATGGGTGGCGCGCATGAATTTCTGGTGATGGTGGATGGTTTCTGCGAGCGCCACATCCTCGCTGTCGCCGGCATAATAGATTCCGTAGCTGCCATCCGAGAAGCGGCCGGGCCGTAAGGTCGAACAATGCACGAAAGGCGCCATGACGAAGCTGGCGCCGGGGCCGGAGACCCGCCTTGCGGCCGGCACCTTGCCGAGGTCGCCGAGTTCGAGCCGGATGCGCGGATTGGTCTTCTCCTCGACGGCGGCCAGCGCCTCCCAGTCGCGCGGGTCGGCGATGTCCTCGAACAGGTCGATCGGCGGATGGATGGAGCGGATGATGCGAAAAGTCTGGGGCCAGTGGACGCGACGCCGGACCGCGAGCCCACTCACCATGCACCACGCTCCGCGTCCAGCCATTCGCGCATCGCCGCGAGATCGGAGATGTCGCCGCGCAGCATCAGATCGAGCGCCGACTGGCCGCCGAATGTGGCATTGGGCTTGCGGATCCAGGCATAGCCGCGCGCCGGCTCGGTGAAGAGATAGCGCAGCCCTTTGTGGATGCCCATCAGATGCGCCATGCGGGTGCGCAGGTCGCGGTCGATCCGGCCGACGCCCCCTTCCTTCCAACGCGCCCAGGTGCGCGCCGAGATGCCGCCAAGCAGCACGCAGGCCTCGAAGTCGGTGAGATTCCACGCCTTGAACAGATTGACCGTGGTACGCGCCAAGGCGCCCGCCTCTTCATCCGAAATGGCCGAGCCGACCGTGGCCGGCGTCGTGGTGATGGCTTGAAGCTGCATGTTTAGACCTCGCTAATGGCAGATATATAGCATGTATCTGCCAATTGGCAAGGATGGTCTGACTGAGCGTCCCTCTCCCCGTCTATACGGGTAGAGGATGCCGCAGGCAGGTGAGGGGCGGCGCCGGCGCCTCTCCAGCTATGCTGCAGCCAAAGAACTACTCCGCCGCCTCGTAGCCCGCGATGCCCTTGATCTCCAAGAAATCCTCCAGGCCGTATTCGGCATACTCCCGGCCATTGCCCGACTGCTTGTAGCCGCCGAAGGGCAGGCCGGCGTCCCATTGGGGATAATTGATGTAGACATTGCCCGAGCGCATGCGCGCCGCCACGTCGCGCGCCTTCTGCAGGTCCTTGGCCTGGATATAGGAGGCAAGGCCGTAGACGGTGTCGTTGGCCTGCTCGACGGCCTGTTCCACCGTGTCATAGGGCAGGATCGCCAGCACCGGCCCGAAAATCTCCTCGCGCGCGATGCGCATGTCGTGGGTGACGTTGGCGAACACGGTCGGCCTGATGTAATAGCCGCGGTTGAGTTCGGCCGGACGGCCGGGGCCGCCGGCGACCAGTGTCGCCCCCTCGTCGATGCCGGCCTGGATCAGGTCCTGGATCTTGTCGAACTGGACCTGGCTGACGACAGGGCCGAGCTTGGTGTTGGCGCCGTCGGCCGGGCCGACCGTGAATTTTTCAGCCGCGACCTTGGCGTATCCGGCGGCCTCGTCGTGGCGGTCGCGCGGCACGAACATGCGCGTGGGCGCGTTGCAGGACTGGCCGCTATTGCTGAAGCAGCCGGCAACGCCCTTGGAAACGGCGGTGGCGAGGTCGACATCCGGGAACAGGATGTTGGCCGACTTGCCGCCAAGCTCCTGGTGCACGCGCTTGACCGTATCGGCGGCGGCCTTGGCCACCAATATGCCGGCCCGCGTCGAACCGGTGAACGACATCATGTCGATGTCGGGGTGGCTGGACAGTGCCTGGCCGACGCCTGGACCGTCGCCGTTGACGAGGTTGAACACGCCCTTCGGCACGCCGGCCTCGTCGATGATCTCGGCGAAGATGATGGCGTCGAGCGGCGCGATTTCGGACGGCTTCAGCACCATGGTGCAGCCGGCGGCGAGCGCGGGACCCACCTTGCAGGTGATCTGGTTCAGCGGCCAGTTCCACGGCGTGATCAGGCCAACGACGCCGATCGGCTCCTTGACCACGAGATGATTGCCCTTGACGTGGCGGAACTGGAAATTCTTCAGCGTCTCGGCCATCTTGGCCAGATGCGCCAGCCCAACGCCGACCTGGCTGTCGAGCGCCATCTGGCGCGGCGCGCCCATCTCGCGCGACACCGCGATCGCCAGGTCCTTGGAGCGCTTCTTGTAGACTTCGATGACGCGGTTCAGAATGTCGAGGCGCTCCTCGACCGAGGTGAAGCCATAGGTGTCGAAGGCGTGCTTGGCGGCGGCCACCGCCTTGTCGACATCGGCCTTGGCGCCGAGCGAGATCTGCGCGAAGGCGTCTTCATTCGACGGATCGATGACGTCGAGCGTGTTGGGCACGACAGGATCGACCCACGCGCCGTCGATATAGAACTGCAGATTGTGTGACATGGTTTTCTCCTGGGGTGCCGCTTGGCCGGTCCGGCCGTAATATCGGGTCAGAAATAACGATGCGCGAACGGCGCTGTCAAACGCAACCCCCGAAGTGGTTGAGCCAGCGCGCCAGTGGTTGATCCAGCGCGCCAAGTTGATCAGGGCCAGCGACGAGCGGACTATAGCAGCGTATGCCCGGCTTCGCCCAGCAAGCCTCTCGCCTTGGGCTCGTCCGCCGCTTTCACCAGCAGGTGATCGCCATCGAAGGTCGATACTAGGAAGATGCCCAGTTCGTTCTCCGACAGCGGCTGGATGACAGACAGCACGATGCCGGTTTCGTCGAAGGCAAACGGCCCCTGCAATTTGAAGGCGACCCAGTCGTGATCATGCTTGACGGCATCCGGCACGCGATCCTGAAGGCAGGTTATCGAAAGCTCGTCATCGGTCCTGGTGATGCTGACGAAGCCTGGTCCGTCCGCCCAGGCAGGAATGCCGTCACCGGCCTGAAGCCGCGAAATCGCATACAGGCCGGGGAGTTGCCTGAGCTTGATCCTGGCGGCCATCCTCACGCTCCGGTCGGTGGGCATCCAACAAGCCGCTTGCTCATGTAGACGGTCGTTCCGTTCAGGAACGGCTCCTCGCGGTCGACCGTATAGCCAAGCTTGCGATAGAGCGACACATTGGCTTCGAAGGCACCGTTGGTCAACAGGCGGAGCTCCGGGCGGCCTGCCGCGCGCGCCTTGGTTTCCGCGCGCTCCAGCAGCAGCCGGCCGATGCCCCTGCCCTGCGCCTGCGGCGCGACGCAGACATTCTCGATCCAGAGGTGATCGTCGGCGAGCAAAGTCTCGATCATGCCGACGATGCGGCCGTCGTCGATGGCAAGTTCGAACGGATGCGCGGCGACGGCCTTGTCGTAATCGGCACGCATCGGCAGCGGCTCGCGGCCGATCACCGGCACCCATTTGCCATAGGCGGCGCGCACGATGTCGCGGATGGCGGCAGCGTCGGCAGGCTCGGCCGGCCGAAACCGGATGGAAGGATTGGTGGTCATCGGAAAGGCTCCAGGCATGAAAAAGCCCGCCGGCGTATTTCGCGGGCGGACTGTGGAAACGAAGCGGATTTAGGAAGCCGGTCTTCGTCGTCGCACAATCAGCCTGCCGGCCCGCACGGGGCGGCCTCGCTTGCTGTCGGGGGGCGCGAGATCAACCATGGTGGCAGGCTGGAGCGGCAACCGTCACGCGTCAAGGCATCGTCTCGCCCGGTCATTGGGCCAACCGCCCACAGCGCCTGGCAGAGCAGTTCAAGCGAACCCTGCCAGAAACCGTTTCCTGTCGGATTCGTCTTTCTTAACGTTCGCACTGCTGTATACGGAACCGTTTTAGCCCGCCGACGTTCACGGTGGTTAAATGGAACCTTGCGCATGACGGACCTGTCGAACAGCTCGACGCTCGATCTATCCCATCAAATCCTCGATAATCTGCCCGTCGCCATCTACACGACCGATAGCGAAGGCAGGATCACCTATTTCAACCGGGCCGCGGCCGATTTTGCCGGGCGCGAGCCCGAGCTCGGAAAAGACCAGTGGTGTGTCACGCACAAGCTGTTCACGACCGACGGGCAGGTGTTGCCGCACGACCAATGCCCGATGGCCGTTGCCTTGCGGGAGAACCGGCCGATCAGAAACCAGTCGGCCATCTCGCAGCGCCCGGACGGCACGCGCGTGCCTTTTCTTCCCTATCCCACCCCGCTCCATGACGAGCAGGGCAGGCTGGTGGGCGCGGTCAACATGCTGTTCGACCTCACCGATCGCCATCTTGCCGACGAGGCCAGGCATCATCTGTCGGCCATCGTGGAATCCTCCTTCGATGCCATCGTCAGCAAGGATTTGAACGGCGTCATCAAGAGTTGGAACGCAGGCGCCCAACGCCTGTTCGGCTACACCGCCGACGAGACGGTCGGCAGGTCCGTGACCATGCTGATACCGGACGACCACCTGGACGAGGAACCGCGCATACTGGAGCGCATCCGCAAAGGCGAGCGGGTCGAGACCTACGAGACCATCCGCCGCCGCAAGGACGGCAGCCTCGTGCCCGTGTCCCTGACCATCTCGCCGGTACGCAACGCCGTCGGCCAGATCATCGGAGCCTCCAAGATCGCCCGCGACATTTCGCTGGCCAAGGAGAACGAATATCGCATCCGCATGCTGATGCGCGAGGTCAACCATCGGGTCAAGAACCAGTATTCCGTCATCATCTCGATGATCCGGGAAACCAGCAAGCGGTCCTCGACGCCGACGGAGTTCGAACGCCAGGTGCGCGAGCGCATCATGGCGCTGTCGCTCTCGCATGACCTGCTGGTGTCAGGCGACTGGAGAGGCGCGACGATCTTCGAACTGCTGCTGGCACAGGCCAAACCGTTCGGCAACGAGGAGCGGATTTCCATGGCGGGCCCTTCCCTGACGCTGAACCCCAATGCCGTCCAGTATCTCGGCATCGCGTTTCATGAACTGGCGACCAATTCAGCCAAATACGGCGTGCTTTCGGCCGCTGAGGGAACGATATCGGTGCAATGGAAGGTGACCGGGGCAGGCGACCTGAAACGGTTCCAGCTGATCTGGAAAGAGCGCGATGGTCCCCAGGTGCAGAACATCGGCCATGGCGGTTTCGGAACCGTCGTGCTCCAGCGCGTCGCTCCAGCCGCTGTAAGCGGCACCGGCGTTCTCGAATATGACAACCACGGCGTCACCTGGACCCTTGAAGCACCCTCGTCGCAGCTCGAAGCCTCGGTCGACAGCGAACACGTCGACTCGCAGGCGATCGACGAGGTGATCGGCGAACCGGAATTGGCAGTCCTTCCCTGATGCCGCACTCGCAATCCGGCATTGGCGCGCTATGTCTCCCCCGAAAGCATTTCTCGCCGTCTGGAACAGTCGCATAACGATGCGGGTGGGGCAAAGCGCCGGAGCATGCCGTGACCGATGAAGATCTTGCCAAGAGCTATCGTGGCTACATCGCCTGCCTCAACGCCCAGGACTGGCAGAACCTCGGCAGCTTCGTGCACCAGGAGGTGCACTACAATGGCGACCGGGTCGGGGTATCGGGTTACCGCGACATGCTGGAACGGGATTTTCGGGAAATTCCCGATCTTTATTTCGACATCCAGTTGCTGATCGCGGATACGCCTTTCATCGCCAGCCGCCTCCAGTTCAACTGCACGCCAAAGGGGACTTTTCTCGGCCTGCCCATCAACGGCAAGAAGGTCTCCTTCAGCGAGAACGTCTTCTACGAATTTCTCAACGACAGGATCAGGAACGTCTGGTCGGTCATCGACAAGGCGGCGATCGAAGCGCAGCTTTGATGTCATGCGCCACCTATCCTCTTGCGGCTGGTGGTAAACCACGATGCGCGAGGTCGTTGCGGCGGGCGAATACGCTTCGGCGAGCGAAGTCATGCGCGAGGCCTTGCGGAAGTTTCGTCGGACGCAACGCGACAAAGCCATCGACGAGTTAGGCCGGCTATGGGACGAAGGCATGGCAAGCAGCGATCCCGTCGACGGCCGCGATGCCTTTGCCCGGATCAAAAGCAAGCTTGATGCTGGGATCGCCGAGCGCACATCGCGATGACGCTGCGCCTACGGGTTTGCGTACATTCCCTGCGGGAAACTACTTGATCATCTATCGCCAAACGGACGACGGTGCGGAGATCGCGCGTGTTATTCGTGGCGCGCGGCGGTGGCAGGAATTGTTGTAGCCCAACGGGTTGCGTCCTCGTGGTTGGTGCGCTTGCTTTGGCCGCCAAGCCACCCAGCATCGCCCGCAGGCGCGCTTAAGGCTGTTTGGAAGACCAACCGTTCGCAAAAACAGATCATTTCAACTATAATAATTCGTTGGAAAGATCGGTTGTGAAATGGCATTTCCCCGGCATTCCCGCCTGGAGAATTCCATTGTCTTCCCTGAGCCGCATCGCGAACGATATTCCCAAGACCACGATTTCCGCCGATCTGGCGCAGGGCCGCAAGCGCCTCGATTCGCTGTGGAACGGCGTCATCCCCGGCATCGTGCTGGTGGCGATGATCACGGCCGTCGCCTTCTCGGCCCGCAATGTCTCCGGTTTCGCCTTGTTCAGCCCGATGATCCTGGCCGTGGTCGCCGGCATGATCTATTCCAATGTGCTGGGCACGCCGGCGCATGCCAAGGCCGGCATCGCTTTTTCGCAGAAGCGCCTGCTGCGCTTCGCCATCGTGCTGCTCGGCTTCCAGCTGACGCTCGGCCAGGTCGTCTCGATCGGCGCCGGCGGCGTCGGCATCGTGGCGGCGACCCTTGGCGCCACCTTCCTGTTCACCATCACGCTCGGCCGGTTGATCGGCGTCGATGCCAAGCTCACCCAGCTGATCGCCGCCGGCACCTCGATCTGCGGCGCCTCGGCGATCGTGGCCACCAACATCGTCACCGAAGCGCGCGACGAAGACGTCACCTACGCCGTCGCCTCGATCACGCTGTTCGGCACCGTCGCGATGCTCGGTTTCCCATTGCTGGCGCCTTTGCTCGGCCTCGACCAGCACGCCTTCGGCCTGTGGGCTGGCGCCTCGATCCATGAAGTGGCGCAGGTCATCGGCGCCGGCTTCCAGAACGGCACCCAATCGGGCGAAATCGCCACCGTGGCCAAGCTGACGCGCGTTGCCATGCTGGCGCCGATGGTCATCGCGCTCGGCCTGATGGCGCGCCGCGGTTCAAGCGGCCAGTCGGCGGCACGGCCGCCCATGCCATGGTTCGTCGTAGCCTTCGTCGCCGTGGTGGCGCTGAACAGCCTGGTCACGATCCCGGCCGAAATGAAGCAGGCGATGGCGCTCGCCACCACCGTCATGCTGACCATGGGGCTGGCCGCCATGGGCCTGCAGGCCGACATTTCGCAGCTTCGCTCGCGTGGCCTGCGCCCCCTGGCGCTCGCCTTCTGCGCCTTCCTGTTCATCGGCTGCTTCAGCCTGATGCTGGTGAAGCTGATCTGACACGGGCTGTCCTGCGCGCGAGGCGCTCGGCACATGCTGTACGTCAAAACAAGGGCTTTGGAGGCCCTATCTGAATCTGTTTGTGAGCCGGCGCTCAGTCCTCGAACGAACTCGACGCGGCATAGATCGCCGCCAGCGACTCGATGCCGGCCTGGTCGGCCGCGTCGAAGCGGCCGGGCGTCGGGCTGTCGAGGTCAAGCACGCCGAAGACGCCCTCATCGTCTTCCAGAAGCACCACCAGTTCCGAGCGCGAGGCGGCATCGCAGGCGATGTGGCCGGGAAAATCATGCACGTCCTTGATCAGCATCGAGGTGCCGAGTTCGACCGCCGTTCCGCACACGCCCTTGCCGACCGCGATGCGTACGCAGGCCGGCTTGCCCTGGAAGGGACCCAGCACCAGTTCCTCGTCCGAGGCCAGGAAGTAGAAGCCGGCCCAGTTGAGGTCGGGCACCATCTGGAAGATCAGCGCCGAGGTGTTGGCGGCATTGGCGATGGAATCGCCCTCTCCCTCGAGCAGCGCCTTCAATTGTTTGGCGAGGTCACGATAGAACGCGGCCTTGTCCGACGTGTCGATGGCCTTGGCGGCAAACATGGCTGGTCTCCGAATTTCAGCATCGCGGTTCCGTTTCGACCAGTTGCCAAATCAGGCAAAGCTCCGCACCAGACGACCACGGGAGCAGTCTAGCGTGAATTCCATCCCCCGCGAAAGCCGCAAGATCAGGACCGCCGTCGAAATCGAGGAGATGATCTGGCTGGATCCGAAGCGGCCCAAGGCGTCGAACCTCGCGCCGCTGACGCGCGGCGTTTCAGGGTCGAGCAGGAATTGGCGCCGGCGTCAGTCGCCTACATCGGGCGTTTGGGTTCGGCCTTTGGCGGGGCTGCCGTATCGAAATCGGACTTCTTGTGCTTGTCGGCGGCAATCCTGCGGATGCGGTCGAAGCGGCTTTCCTCGGTCGTCTCGGTCGTGACGACCGTCTCTGGCTTCCGCGCGAACACGATCATGGATCGATCTCCTGGGCTAGAGGCCTACGCGCCGGCAGAGGATCCCCCGGCGGTCGTGTCGAACTTCAGAGGTTGGGCCTGAAAAGGTGGCCTCTACGAAACCACCCTCGCAAGCCCGCTGAATCCTTAGTAACCGCCCATGCCGCCGCCCGCGGGTGCCGCGTCCTTGGCCGGAATGTCGGTGATCATCGCTTCGGCGGTGATCAGCAAGGCCGCGATCGAGCCGGCGTCCTGCAGTGCGGTACGCACCACTTTCGCCGGATCGACGATGCCGGCCTTGATCATGTCGACATAGGTCTCGTTCTGGGCGTCAAAGCCTTGATTGTGGTCCTTGCTGTCGGCGAGCTTGCCGACGACAACAGAGCCTTCGACGCCGGAATTCTCGGCGATCTGGCGGATCGGCGCTTCGAGCGCGCGAAGCACGATGGAGATGCCGGCGGTGACATCGGCATTGGCGCCATTCAGGCCCGATAGCGCCGACCTAGCACGCAGCAGGGCGACGCCGCCGCCGGGCACGATGCCTTCCTCGACCGCGGCGCGTGTCGCGTTCAGCGCGTCGTCGATACGGTCCTTCTTTTCCTTCACTTCCGACTCGGTGACGCCGCCGACGCGGATGACGGCAACGCCGCCCGACAGCTTTGCCAGCCGCTCTTGCAGCTTTTCCTTGTCGTAGTCCGATGTCGTTTCCTCGATCTGGCCTTTGATCTGGGCGACACGCGCCTGGATCGTGGCCTTGGTGCCGGCGCCATCGACGATCGTGGTGGTGTCCTTGTCGATCAGCACGCGCTTGGCACGGCCGAGCATCTCGATGGTGACGTTTTCGAGTTTGATGCCGAGATCTTCCGAAATCATCTGGCCGGCGGTGAGCACGGCAATATCTTCCAGCATCGCCTTGCGGCGATCACCGAAGCCCGGCGCCTTGACGGCCGCGACCTTGAGGCCGCCGCGCAATTTGTTGACGACCAGCGTCGCCAGCGCCTCGCCCTCGACGTCCTCGGAGATGATCAGCAGCGGCCTGCCGCCTTGCACCACGGCTTCGAGGATCGGCAGCATGGCCTGCAGATTGCCGAGCTTTTTCTCGTGGATGAGGATGTAAGGGTCCTCGAGTTCCGCGCGCATCTTGTCGGCGTTGGTGACGAAATAGGGGCTGAGATAGCCGCGGTCGAACTGCATGCCTTCGACGACGTCGAGCTCGGTCTCGGCGGTCTTGGCTTCCTCGACGGTAATGACGCCGTCATTGCCGACCTTGTCCATCGCCTTGGCGATCATGGCGCCGACGCTGGCATCGCCATTGGCGGCGATGGTGCCGACCTGCGCGATCTCGGCCGACGACTTGACCTTCTTGGCCTTCGCCCTGATTTCCCCGACCACGGCGGCAACCGCCTGATCGATGCCGCGCTTGAGGTCCATCGGGTTCATGCCGGCGGCGACCAGCTTGGCACCTTCGCGCAGGATCGAGGCGGCCAGCACCGTGGCGGTGGTGGTGCCGTCACCGGCGAGATCGTTGGTCTTCGAGGCCACTTCGCGCACCATCTGGGCGCCCATGTTCTCGAACTTATCGGCAAGCTCGATTTCCTTGGCGACGGTAACGCCATCCTTGGTGATGCGCGGCGCGCCATAGGCCTTGTCGATGATGACGTTGCGGCCCTTGGGACCCAGCGTCACCTTCACCGCATCGGTGAGGATCTCGACGCCGCGCAGCATGCGGTCGCGCGCGTCGGTGGCGAATTTGATTTCCTTGGGGGACATTTTTTTCAATCCCGTTCGTATGGTGAAGTGAGGCGCGAGCCGAAACCTGGCAAGGACCGGCTTTTCGTGGGGTTAAGCGGCCTTCTTGGCTTCGACGCTCTTATCGATGACGCCCATGATGTCGGCTTCCTTCATGATCAACAGGTCCTCGCCGTCGATCTTGACCTCGGTGCCCGACCATTTGCCGAACAGGATCAGGTCGCCCGTCTTGACGTCGAGGGGAACAAGCGCGCCATTTTCATCGCGTGCGCCCGGGCCGACGGCGATGACTTCGCCTTCCTGCGGCTTCTCCCTGGCATTGTCGGGAATGATGATGCCGCCTTTGGATTTGGTGTCGCCTTCCGCGCGCCGGATGACGACGCGGTCGTGGAGGGGCCGAAACTTCATGAGAACTTCCTTCTGGGCCGGCACAGGCGGCCACGCCCTTCCTATAGGCTCTTTGGCACTCGATAGATAGGAGTGCCAAAAATTATTCGAGCGACCGATTAAATATTCAAAGTATTATTTCAGCTTGGCGTTTCGTGATATCCGCAATGTGGCAAATAATTCAAAAGATTGAATTTTACGACGCGCGCGCCTATTTAGTGGTAGAGTTCATTTTCACCATTTTCAGACGCAAGGAGATTTTAGCGATGGCCGAAGGCAATCAGACGATCATGGAAAAAGCTGAAGCCCGCTTTGTCGACAAGCAGAAGAAGACCGCGGAGCGCAACAAGGCAACCGCTGAATATGTATCCGAGGCGCGGGCCAGGGAGATCAAGACGGCAAGGTTGAGGGAGTTGCGGCTGGCCAAGGAAGAGGCCGACCGCGTCGCGGAAGCCCTAAACCCGACGCCGAAGAAGAAGCGAGCGGTGAAGAAGGCCTAGAGCAATTCCAGGCAAAGTGCGAGGCGGGTTTCCCGCCCGCCATCGCGTCAAATCGAGGAGGCCAAGATGAGCCTGACATTCCCCAATCGCAGCCGCAGCTACGACGAAGCCGGCAAGCGCATCCGGTTCGTCGGCCATGACGGCATGTTCCAGATTTCCTTTTCCGTCGCCGCCGACGCGATGTCGAAAATTCAGCCGTCGACCGTGGCCAATGAAGCAGGCTACCTGGCCACATTCGACACCGAGAGCGGTGCCATTCGCGACGTGGCCTCGAGGGCCTACGACCGCACCCGCAAGAGCATCTATGTGCTGACATCGGACGATTTCGGCTGAGCCGGCTCGCGTGCCGGTATCGAACAACGGCTTGGGGCGGTTCGCCGTTTCCGTGAACCGCCGAACTGCTCCAGCCCTCACGCCGCCGCGCTGCGGCCTTTCATTCCAGCCTCGGCCTTGAAGATGCGGAACGTGTTGCGGCCTGCCGCCTTGGCCGCATAAAGCGCGGTGTCGGCCTGCGCGAACAGGTCGCAAGGCTGCCCTGCTTCCGCGAAGGCGATGCCGATCGAGGCGCCGAGCCTGAGCGACTGGCCGCGGGCGGCGACCGGTTTGCCCATCGCCTCGACGATGCCGCGCGCCACGCCGGAGACGGCGCCCCGGTCGAGATGGGTCCCGAGCAGCACCGCGAACTCGTCGCCGCCGACGCGCGCCACCAGTTCGGCCTCGCCGCACGCGCCGGCAAGACGCAGGGCCGCCTCCTTCAGGCACTCGTCGCCAATGACGTGGCCGAACGTGTCGTTGACGGCCTTGAAGCCGTCGAGGTCGATCAGCAGCAGTGCGCCGAGCGGTCGACCCTCTTCCACATGCCCAAGCCGCGCCTGGAAGCGGGCACGGTTGGCAAGCCCGGTCATGGCGTCGAATTCGGCCAGATAGCGCATCCGGTCCGACAGGATCTTTTCCTCGGTGATGTCCTGCTTCATGCCGAAGATGCGCACCGGCTCGCCCGCCTCGCACTCGACGGTGGCGGTGATGCGGATCCAGCGGCAATGGCCTGCCAGCGTGGTGATCTCGGCATCGAGGGTGAAGCCGTTGCGTTCGGCAATCGCGCGGCTGCGCAAAGTGGTCAGCGCCTTGCGCGACTCCCGCGGATAGCACTTGACGATCTCCGAGCGGTCGAGCGCCGAGCCGCGCGGCAGGTCGAACAGGTCGTAGACGACGTCGGTCCAGGTAAGCTGCTCGTCGGGCAGGCTGCATTCCCACACGCCGATGCGCGCGGCCGCCGACGCACGGTCGAAGATCTTGCGGCTGTGCGCCAGCGACACCTCCTGCCTGGCGATCAGCGCCGCCTGCGCGGCAAGGTCCGCCTTCAGCCCCGCGATGGTCGCGGCATCGCCGCGGTGGTCGTCGGCGCTGTCGTGCCCTGCCCGCTTGCCGGCCTGCGCGGCCATGCCTTTCGGAGTGCAGGATGTATCGGGCATGGCGGAGCTCCAGCGGAGGGCCACCTTGGCGCAACAGCGATTAAGACTTCGCTGACAATCCGTGGGTCCCTCGCCCCATAAAGGCGGCTACGGCATGCACACAGGTGGCTGGTCTTTGGCGATGGCGTGGATGGCAGCTTCGCGCATGCATTGTGTTAGGCTGCGCTGGTCGACCCCCACTCCGTCTCGGCTTCGCCGAGCCACCTTGCCGGGGCGAGCCACGGGTCTCGCCCGTCCTTCGGACCCCCCGATCGACGGGGTAGAGGAAGGGTGCCAAGCTTTTTGCCGTCAACGCTTTTCCAACGGGGCTCCCTTCCTTTCCCTCCGGAGGGGGGAAAGGTGGCGCTGCGAAGCAGCGACGGATTGGGGGAACCACGTGGCAATCAAGCCCCGAGCAGATCAGCACGCCAATACAGAGGACCGGTGCATAGCGTAGACGGGCGTTGGGGGCGAGGAACCAAGTCTTGCTAGCCTCAGCCTCTCTCTTCCCACCGCTGGAGCTTCAAACCACTTTCCCTCTTGAACGCTCCTCCGATCTGGCCTAGCCTCATCTGAGAAAAGGTTTTTCCATCCACCTCCGATCAGGCTAGGCCATTGGCCGACCTTCTTCCGGCGATTAAGAGAAAACCTTTTCCCAACTGAGGATTTGCGCCGCGATGGCATCGGACGATCAGCCAGTTCCGGTCTTTCCCAAGCCCGTCACCTTGCGTGACGTGGCCGCCCAAGCCGGCGTCAGCGTCGCCACCGCCTCCAAGGCGCTCAACGACCAGGGGCGCATGACGGCCGAGACCCGCGAGCGCATCCGCGAGACGGCGCGCGGCCTGGGGTTTCGGCCCAACAGCCTGGCGCAGAGCTTGCTCAGGCGCCGCTCCTTCACCGTCGGCCTGCTCACCAACGATACCTATGGCCGCTTCTCGCTGCCACTGATGTCGGGCATATCGGACGCGCTGGTCGATGCCGGCGTTTCGGTGTTCCTGTGCAATGTCGAGGAGGATCCGCGCCTCGGCCAGCTCCATGTCGAGGCGATGCTCGACAAGCGCGTCGACGGCATCATCGCCACCGGCAAGCGCATCGACCGCCATCTGCCGGTAGACCTCTCCAACCTGCGCGTCCCGGTGATCTATGCCTTCACCCAGCCCGATCCCGACGCCGTCGCCTTCGTTTCCGACGATGACGGCGGGGCGCGGCTGGCGGTCGAGCATTTCCGCCGGCTCGGCCGCAAGCGCATCGCCCATGTAACTGGCCCGGCGAGCTTTGCCGTGGTGCACGAACGGGCGCGGGCTTACCGCGCCGTGCTGGCGGAAACCGGCCTGCCGGTGATCGAGCCGCTGCTCGGCGCCTGGTCGGAAGCCTGGGGACATGACGCCGTGGCAAAACTGTTCGATGGCAGCGGCGAAAGACCGGATGCCGTCTTCTGCGGCAACGACCAGATCGCGCGCGGCGTCATCGATGCCCTGCGCGAGCGCGGCCTCGGCGTGCCCGACGATGTCGGCGTCATCGGTTTCGACAATTGGGAGATCGTGGCCGAGGCGACCCGCCCGCCCCTGACTTCGGTCGACATGAACCTGGCGGCCCTCGGCCGCGAGGCCGGCCTGACCCTGCTTTCCCTGGTCGGCGGCAAGCCCGCCACGCCAGGCATTCGAAAACTGCCGTGCCGGCTGGTGGTGCGGCAGTCCTGCGGCCGCCTGCCGGATGGTTGAGAAAGACGGCTGAAAAACGAAACGCCGCGATCGGCGGCAAGCTGCGCATCGCGGCCAATGTGGAGGAGGAAAACATGAGGACTTTGACTGCCAAACTGGCCCTGCCCAAACTGGCTCTGACCAAACTGGCTTTGACGGCCGCTATTCTGGGCGGCGGCCTGCAACTTGCCGCCGCCGAGACCGCCAACATCTGGGTGCGCGCCGACGGCTCGAACTTCATGCCGAGGATCGTCGACGCCTTCAACAAGGCGCACAAGGACCAGGTCAAGCTCGACATCATCCCCAATGCCGAGATCATCCCGAAATATGGCGCGGCGGCCGCGGGCGGTACCGCACCCGACGCACTGTCGCTCGACCTGATCTACACGCCCTCCTTCGCCGCTGCCGGCCAGTTGGAGGACATCACCGACTGGGCCAAGTCCCTGCCCTATTTCGCCAGCCTGTCGCCGGCGCATGTGAAGACGGGTACCTACAAGGACCATATTTACGGCCTGCCCTTCTCGGCCGACGCCTCGGTGCTGATCTGGAACAAGAAGCTGTTCAAGCAGGCCGGCCTCGATCCTGAAAAAGGCCCCGCCAACTGGGCCGAGATTGAAGCCGACGCCGAGAAGGTCAACGCGCTGGGCGGCAACATCAAGGGCTTCTATTTTTCCGGCAATTGCGGCGGCTGCAACATCTTCACCTTCACGCCGCTGATCTGGGCTTCGGGCGGCGACATCCTGTCGGAGGACGGCTCGAAGGCGACGCTGGACAGCCCGCAATTGCGCGGCGCCATCGATCTCTACCGTTCGATGGTCAAGAAGGACCTGGTGCCGGCGGGCGCGCAGACCGACACCGGCGCCAATTTCTTCGCGGCGTTCGCCGCCGGCAATATCGGCATCTCGCCCTCCGGCGCCTTCGCCATCGGCGCGCTCAACACGCAATATCCCGACGTCGACTATGGCGTCACCTTCCTGCCGGGCAAGGACGGCAACTGGTCGTCCTTTGCCGGCGGCGACAATTTCGTCGTCACCAAGGGCACCAAGAAGCTCGCCGTGGTGAAGGCCTTCCTGGACTTCGCCTATTCGCTCGAAGGGCAGACGATCCTGGCCAAATACGGCAGCCTGCCGGTGCGCGGCGACATCGCCAAGGACGCGCTCAAGGATCTCGACCCGCGCTACCAGATCGCCGCCGAGGCCATGGCCAAGGGCAAGACCCCCTACTCCGTGGTGTTCAACGATTTGATCAACTCCGCCAACGGCCCGTGGACGCAGATGATCAACGAGGTGTTCTTCGGCGACGACGTCGATGGCGCCATCGCCAACGCCCAGGAAACCATGCAGTCGATCATCGACCAGGCGCCGCAGAAGTAGGCGCCTGTCCGGCCGCCCGCCTGTCTCCCTGGGCGGGCGGCCGGGAATTGCTTTGGTTCAAATGGCAGGGCTATCGCTTTGAGACAAGACCCCCTCATCCGGCCGCTACGCGGCCACCTTCTCTCCGCTGGGGAGAAGAGGCTGGCCCCCGCGCCGGCGCCCTCCTCTCCCCTCGGGGAGAGGTCGGATTGCCCCGAATTGCCCTTCGCAATTCGGTTGGCAATCCGGGTGAGGGGGTGCTTGGCCAATGCCGTAACAGCATCGAGCGCCCAGCCATGACCACAATCACCACCACGACCACTGCCCCACCCCGCGTCCGCAAACGCGTCGGCTACGGGCGCCGGCAATGGATCGGCCTCATCTATGTCGCGCCGGCGGTCGCGCTGGTGATGGTGTTCTTCGTCATACCGCTCGGCACGACGGCGTGGATGTCGCTGCACAACTGGCCGCTGATGGGCGAACATTCCTTCATCGGCCTCGGCAATTATTGGGCGATCCTGCGCGACACCAGGTTCTGGAACGCGCTGAGATTCACCGGCTACTACACGCTGATCGTCACCATCGCGATCTTCGCCGTCGCCTTTCCGCTGGCGATCTTCATCGAGCGGCCGCGCCCGTTCACCAATCTCTACCGCACCATGTTCTTCATGCCGGCCGTGGTCGGCTTCGCCTCGGCGAGCCTCTTGTGGTCGTGGCTGCTCAACGTCGATTCCGGCCTGTTCAGCCCGGCCGCCTACGATCTTGGCCTGATCGACAGGAAATTCAACCTGCTCGCCACCTTCCAACCGGCCTTCTGGTCGATCATCGCCATGGTGGTGTGGAAGGTCGCCGGCTTCACCATGATCATCCTGATGACCGGCCTGCAATCGATCCCGCAGGACCTGCAGGAGGCGGCCGTCATCGACGGCGCCGGGCCGTTCGCCAGGTTCCGGGCGATCACCTTGCCGCTGATGCGCCGCACTTTGGCGCTGGCGCTGATCCTGTCGGTCGCCGGTTCGATCCTCGCCTTCGACCAGTTCTACATCATCCTGCGCGGCGGCCCGCGCAACCAGACGCTGACGGCGGTCTACTGGATCTTCAACCAGTCCTTCGTGTCGTTCAAGCTGGGCTATGGCGCGGCACTCTCGATGGTGCTGCTGGTCATCCTGGTGGCGCTCAGCCTCGTCCAACTCTGGCTGCTGCGCAAGCCCGAGGGGCTCGACTGATGGCGCGGGCGATATCAGCCAGGGGCAACAAGCTCGCCGCCCGCCTCGCTAGGCACTCCACCGGCATCATCGCCTCGCTGCTGTTCGTGGCGCCGATCGTGTGGACGGTGCTGTCGGCCTTCAAGCCGGCGGCCGAGGCCCGCCTGCCGCCGCTGCCGCCCTGGCCGACCACGGGCTTCTCGCTGGAGAACTACGCCACACTGAACAGTTTCGGCGACGGCCTGTGGGTGTCGGCCCAGAACAGCATCTACGTCTCGGTGATGACCGTCATACTGTCGGTCATCGTCAGCGTGCTGGCCGGCTACGGTTTTTCGCGCTTTCGGTTTCCGTTCAAGGACCTGTTCTTCGTCCTCATCCTGTCGACGATCATGATCCCGTTCCAGTCGATCCTGACGCCGATCTTCCTGGTGCTGACCAAGCTTGGCCTGCACAACACGCTGACCGGCCTGGTCGGCGTCTATGTGACGCTGCAGCTGCCGTTTTCGATCTTCATGATGCGCAACGCTTTCGACGCGGTGCCGCGCGAGATCGAGGAGGCCGCGCGCATGGACGGCGCCAACAACGCCACCATGCTCGTCAAGGTGATGCTGCCGCTGGTCTGGCCCGGCGTCGTCACCATCGCGCTGTTTGCCTTCCTCGGCGCCTGGAACGAGTTTTTGGCCGCCTTGGTGCTGATGACCGACCAGTCCAAATTCACGCTGCCGGTGATGATGACAGCCCTTCAGTCGGGCCGCTTCGGCGCCATCGACTGGGGCGCCGTGCAGGCCGGCGTCACGGTGATGATGGTCCCCTGCCTGATCCTGTTTCTTGCCCTGCAGCGCTTCTACATCCGCGGCCTGATGGCCGGGGCCGTCAAGTAATCGATCGAATGGAGTAAGTCATGACCGCATCGCCATCCCCCCGGCCCGCCACCGCAGCCAAGCCGAAGCTCGCCTTCCGCCCGCTGCCGGTGCCGCAGGTCGACGTGCACGGCTTCTGGGGCGACCGCGCCGAGGCGGTCGCGACGCGCACCGCCGACATCCTTTACGACCGCTGCGTGGAGGCGCGCATGCTGGATCAGATCGACCCCGACCGCCCCTCGCCCGGAATCGTCATTCCGTTCCACTCGCCCTCGCCCGACGAGGCGGCCTCCCCCGGCTTCACCGGCTCGACGGTGACCACGCAGATGTTCTGGGATTCCGATCTCGGCAAGACGATCGAGACCGCGGCCTATTCCCTCTACCGGCGCAAGAATCCTGACCTGGAGAAGAAGATCGACGCCGTCATCGACATGTACGGCAGACTGCAGCAGGACGACGGCTATCTCTCCAGCTGGTACCAGCGCGTCCAGCCCGGCCTGCGCTGGACCAATCTGCGCGACTGCCACGAGCTTTACTGCGCCGGCCACCTGATCGAGGGCGCGGTCGCCTATTACCAGGCCACCGGCAAGCGCAAGCTGCTCGACATCATGTGCCGCTATGCCGACCACATCGCCTCGGTGCTCGGCCCCGAGCCCGGCAAGAAAAAAGGCTATTGCGGCCATGAGGAGATCGAGCTGGCGCTGGTCAAGCTGGCGCGGGTGACCGGCGAGGCGAAATACATGGAGCTGGCCAAGTACTTCATCGACCAGCGCGGGCAACAGCCGCATTATTTCGACGAGGAGGCGCGCGCCCGTGGCGCCGACCCCAAGGCCTATCATTTCAAGACCTATGAATACAGCCAGTCGCACATCCCGGTGCGCGAGCAGGACAAGGTCGTCGGCCATGCGGTGCGGGCCATGTATCTCTATTCGGGCATGGCCGACATCGCCACCGAATATGGCGACGACACGCTGCGCGTGGCGCTCGACCGGCTGTGGGACGACCTCACCACGAAAAACCTCTACATCACCGGCGGGCTCGGTCCCTCGGCGCACAATGAGGGCTTCACCAGCGACTACGACCTGCCCAACGAAACCGCCTATGCCGAGACCTGCGCTTCGGTCGGGCTGGTGTTCTGGGCGAGCCGCATGCTCGGCATGGGGCCGAACGCCCGCTATGCCGACATGATGGAGCGCGCGCTCTACAATGGCTCGATCTCCGGCCTGTCGCTCGACGGCTCGCTGTTCTTCTACGAAAACCCGCTGGAAAGCCGGGGCAAGCACAACCGCTGGAAATGGCACCGCTGCCCCTGCTGCCCGCCCAATATCGGCCGCATGGTCGCTTCCATCGGCAGCTATTTCTACAGCCTGGCCGACGACGCGCTTGCCGTGCACCTCTACGGCGACTCCACCGCCCGTTTCGACATAGCGGGTGTGCCGGTGACGTTGACACAGGCAAGCCGCTATCCCTGGGACGGCGCCGTCGAGATCACCGTCGAGCCGCAAACGCCGGTCGAATTCACGCTGCATTTGCGGGTGCCGGGCTGGAGCTCCGCCGCCAGGCTGGAAATCAACGGTCAGGCGGTCGACCTCGAGGGCGCGACCAGCGACGGCTACGCCGCTATCCGCCGCGTCTGGCAAAAAGGCGACCGTGTCAGGCTCGACCTCGAAATGCCGATCGAGCGGCTCTACGCCAATCCCGAGGTCCGGCAGGATGTCGGCCGCGTCGCGCTCTCGCGCGGGCCGCTGATCTACTGTGTCGAGGCGACGGACAATGATATCAGCCTGCACCGACTGACCCTGCCGCGCACGGTCGGAATCGAGGCGCATGACGAACCGGGCCTGCTCGGCGGCGTGGTCACGCTTTCAGCCACGGCGCAAGCCGATGCCGGCGACGGCTGGCAGGACGGGCTCTATCGTTGCGAACCGCCGGCCAAGGTCGAGACGCGCCTGACCGCCATCCCCTATTTCGCCTGGGACAACCGCGAGCCCGGCGAGATGCTGGTGTGGCTGCGGGACGGCTGAGGTTGGCAGCGACGCCCGCGCCTTCTGCCCTCGACTGTTTGGAACGTCACTCGGCGGCGACAGGCTGCGGTGCCTTCGGTGCCGCGCTGCCGTCGACATGCGCCCAGCCCGGCCGCTCGAACAGGAACATGCCGAAACCGATGCGCTGGACGACAAAGTAGAGGATCACCGGGCTGATGATCGAGACCAGCAGCACCGCCAGGCTGAGCATTCCGGTGTCGGTCAGCAGGCCGCTGGCCAGCGCGGCGCCGCGAAACAGCGACATCGGGATGGTGAAGGCGACATAGACGACCAGAGAATGTTCGCCCAGCCAGCGAAGCCATTCCATGGCGGGAAACTTCGACAGGAAGCCGCCAAGCACGCACAGCGCCACCGCGCCGGCGACGGCTAAGGTAAGATGCAGCGGCGGCCATGCGGCCAGCCCCATCTGCATGCCGACCGGCTGCATGGCATAGTCAGGCGAATAGACCAGCAGGCCGTTGATGACAGCCCACAGGACGAGCCCGGCGACGGCCAGCGCCGGGCGGCCTTGCGTCCAGCCGACAAGCCGGAACACCAGCGGCGCCATGACGAAGCCGACGTAGAAAAAGACGAAATAGGCCGCGAATTGTTCGACCGCGTAGCTGTCGGGACGCGGCGCCCACATCTGCAGCGCGGCTGCGATCGGGATGACGATCCAGGCGGGAACCGCGAACTGGCGCAGCAGTTTCGCCGCTAGGCCGAACACCGCCAACATGTAGATGAACCACAGCACGCCATAGGGCTGCACGACAGCCATCGCCAGGTCATGCAGCATGCCGGCGGGATCCCGGCTGAAGATGCCGATCTTCAGCCCGATCGAGATGATCGCCCACAGCACGTAGAAATAGAGGTAATGAACGACGCGCCGGTCGACATAGCGCCGCCACGGCCGGTCGATCACCTGCGACAGGAAAAGTCCGGAGATCAGGAAGAACTCCGGCATCCGGAACGGCGTCGCGAAGCCGATGACATAGTGGAGGAAGCCGACGCCACCGGTATACTCGCCGGTGTTGTAGGCCGAGTACATCATCACCACGAGGATGATCGAGAGACCTTTGGCCGTGTCCACCCACGGCATGCGCATCGGGCTGTTCATGGCGGCGAATCCAAACCGGGCCGGCCCGGCTGGCCAGCCTTCATCCGGCTAGATCTAGCACCATCAAGCTTCCCAGATGGTAAACGCGGCGGGTCTTTGGGATGGGGCTGGCAGCGTCCGGGGGCCACTCCTGCCGTGTTGAAGTCGTTGGCAATCATCCGCCGTCAGCGCTGCCCCTCACCTGCCTGCCGGCATCCTCTCCCCGTAAACGGGGCGAGGGACGCCGTTGTCGCCGATTTCGCCAATCGCCAGCGTTGCAGAAAGAGCGTCGGCCTCGCGGTAGCCCTCTCGCCCCGTTTACGGGGAGAGATGTCCGGCAGGACAGTGAGGGGCAGCGCCGACCGTGACCGCCATGCGCAATGGACGATTACTTTCGGGCCTTCGACTTGTTCAAGGCAACCGCCGCGCGGACCAGCGCCTTGAAAGCCTCCTCGTCGACATCCTCGCCCTGCTGGAAATCGATGGCGCGGCGCGTGTTGCCTTCGAGGCTGGAGTTGAACAGGCGAGCCGGATCGGGCAGCGCCGCGCCCTTGGCGAAAGTCAGCTTGACGACGGCCTTATAGGTCTCGCCGGTGCAGACCATGCCGGCATCCTCCCACACCGGAACGCCGCGCCATTTCCAGGTCTCGACCACGTCGGGATCGGCCTGATGGATCAGCGCGCGCAGCCGGGCGAGCATCTCGCCGCGCCAGTCGCCCAATTCCTTGATCCGGCCATCGATCAGCTCGGAGGGAGATTTGCTTTCTTGCGATCCCGTGGTCGTCATGATGTTTCCTCCTTCGAACTGAAATAGAGCGCTTACATGCGCTCGCCAGGCAATTGGCTGGCCTGCTTCACCCAGGCGCTGAACCGCGCCTCGTCCAGTCCATCATCCTCGCGGATGTCGAGATAGCGCGTATCCCCGCTCTTGGACGCGCCAGGCGGCGCCGGATCGAGCGACTGGCCGCGAAAAAAGGCCACCTTGATGTATCTGGCGAAGCAATGGATGCCGAGGAACCAGCCCTCGCCCTCGACGCCGTAGAGCGACGAGTTCCATTTCACCGCCTTTTGCACGCCGGGAACGGCGCGCTCGATGAGCGCGTCGAGGCGCTCTCCCACGGCACGCTTCCAGCCCGGCATGGCCGCGATATAGGCCTGCACCGGCGCATCGCCATGGCCCTTGGCGATCCGAGGGTTGCCGCCGGAGAGTGGCTTCACCGGCGGAGCCTCAGGGACGGGTTTTGTCGATTGCGCCATCCGTTCCTATCCGTTGGCGCGCTGCGCGACGCGCCCTTTCGCAGCGTAAGGCAGCACGAACATATAGAGGCCGCTGAACAGCATCAGGAACAGCGGCGGCAGCGGCGAATAGACCACCCAGGCGGGCGGCTGCCCGAAGGCCATGGTGGCGAAGTTCGCGGCCACGGTGATCGTGAAGATGATCGACAGCCAGCGATGCGCCTGCCGTATCCATTTGCTCCAGTCCAATTCCGCCTCCTCTTGCACTATGCGTTGAAACCCAGGCGCACTACCAGCGCGCCAGTTCCGTGATCTGGACGAGATTGCCGCAGCCATCGTTCACCTGCGCGATGGTCGAGCCGGTCACTTGCGTCGGCGCCATGGCGAAGACACCGCCATTCGCCTCGATGCGCTCATGGTCGCCCTTGATGTCGTCGGTGAACAGCATCAGCGCCGGCTGGCCTTGGCTGAAGATCGCCTGCTGGTAGGTTTTGGCCGCCGGATTGTCGTTCAGCGCCAACTGCAATTCGGTCCCCTCAGGCTCTTCGGCCGGAACGACCGTCAGCCAGCGGAACGGCCCATTGCTGAAATCGGCCTTCTTGGTGAAGCCGAGCACGCCGGTGTAGAAGGCAAGCGCCTTTTCCTGATCGTCGACATAGATGCTGGTCAGTTTGATCTTCATTGCTTTTCTCCATGGGTTTTGCTGGCGGAGAACCGCCCTATAAAGTGCTGTGTGGCTTTCAGTCTGGCCGCGAGGCCTCAGTCCGTTCGCGCCAGAAGCTCTTCCAGCTTCCCCAGGAATTGCGGCCAGCCCATCTTGGCGCCACCATATGCGCGTCTCTGGTCGGGCCGGAAACCGGCCTGCTCCATGCGCAGATGGGTTCCCGTCGGTGTCGGCGTGAGCGTGAAGGTCACCACGCTCCTGAGATCGAAGGCCGGATCCTGGTGCGCCAGGTTCCAGCTGTAGGACAGCGTCCTGTGCGGCTCGACGGCAAGCACCTCGCAGTCCAGCACGCCGCCCCAGTCGGCGCTGATGTTGAAGCGGTGGCCGACGGCGGGCTTGAAATCGTTCCTCATCAGCCACTCCTCGATCAGATGTGGTTGCGTCAGCGCGCGCCAGAGTTTTTCGGGCGGATGGGAAATCTCCCGCTCGACGACGACAGTGCGGGTTTCCTTTGCACTATCGTTCACTGGTCCATCCTTTTGAGCAGATTCTCGAGGTCGTCGAACCGGCTTTCCCAGAATCCGGCCATCTCCCGCGTCCAGTCCATCAGCGGCGCCAACGCGGCAAGCTGGGCGCTGTAATGCGTCTGGCGGCCCTCATGGCGGTCGCGCACCAGCCCGGCCTGCTTCAGCACGCCCAGATGCTTCGACACCGCCGGCTGCGAGACGCCGGCCTGTGTCGTCAGCGCTCCGACCGTCTGCTCGCCCTGGCGGCAAAGCCGTTCGAAGATCGCTCGCCTGGTCGGGTCGGCGAGCGTCCTGAAGATCATGTCATGAGCGTCTGGCATTCCCAATCGATAACCCGTTGGCTATTGGTTGACGTATAACCACAGGGATATATGTTCGTCAAGCGGAAGATTTTGGACTGACGCCAGACGGACTGGGCAGAGACGGAGCCAACTGATGATCCTCGTCACCGGAGCCACCGGCCATGTCGGATGCGCCGTCGTCTCGAGGGTGGTATCATCAGGCCACGAGGTCGCAGCACTTGTCCGCAACGCCGAGGCCGCGCAAAAACACCTGCCTCGGAAAACAACGTTGCGCGTCGCCGATTACGAGAATGCCCCGGCGCTAAAGACAGCCTTCACCGGCATCGACGGGCTGGTGCTGATTTCAAGCGATGGCGATGTGGATGCGATCATGCGGCACCACGCCAACGCCATCGCGGCAGCAGTGGCGGCGGGTGTCGGCCACATCACCTTCACCAGCATCGTCGATGTCGCCCAATCCTCACCCTTCTACTACGCGCCTGCCTACCGCGACGCCGAGCACCGGCTGGCCAGTTGCGGCGTGCCCTCGACCATTCTGCGCTGCGGCCTTTACAGCGACTTCATCCTCGACACCTGGCTTGCGCCCGCCTCGGGAGAATTGGCATTGCCCGCCGGACAAGGTCTGGTTGCCCCGGTCTCGCGCGCCGATGTCGCGGCCGCAGTCGCCGCTGTGGCGGCCAGGCCGGACGCATCCCGCGCTCTCTACGCGATCACGGGAGACCGGGCGATGAGCTTCGACGAGATCGTGGTCGCCTATGCCGACGCGACGGCACGGCCCCTGCGCTATCGCCCCTGTTCCCCCGGCGACTATCTGGCCTCGGCGTCGGCACGCCTCGTGGACCCTTGGCCACGGGTCTTCACCAGCCTGTGCGCCTCGATCGCCGAAGGCCGCTATGCCTCGACATCAAGCGATTTCGCCACGCTTACGGGCAGGCAGCCGGAAAGCGTTCGAGATTTCCTGAATCGCGTGGCGCCCGGAGAGCCTGCGCACGACTAGACGCCCGCATGCAGGTTCCCGATCTCCCGCGCCACCAGTTCCTGTAGCTGCCACAGATTGCGGTCGCGTATGCCGCGGGCGTCGAGGTGGCGGATCGTCTCGAACAGATATTGCGCGCCTGAGCCCCAATGGCCGACGGCGCTCGCCAGCGTCGCGGCGACCACGCTCTTGTCGAGCTTGCCGGCATAGCGCGGATTGGCGGGGTCGACGACGAAGCCCAGCGCCCGGCATGGCCCCGATGATGTGGTGACCCGCAGCCAGCGCGGCACGTTGACGGCGGGCAGGATGGTCATTTCGCGGCGCAGCAGTGCTTCCAGATTTTCGTCGACCGGTTCGGCGATCTCGAACACCATGCCCTGGCACTGGCCGCCACGGTCGAGCGCCATCATCAGCCCGGGCTGATCGAGCGTGCCGCGAAAGCGCTGCACCGTGAAGCAGAACGAGCGGTGCCAACCCCGCGCCACCGCCCGCTCGCCGCCCCTCACCTCGCCGGCCGGCTTCCACAGCAGCGAGCCATAGGCGAACAGCTTCAGCGGCCCGGCCGGTACCGAGGCCAGGATCTCATCGCGAACCCGCGCATAGTCGGCATCGGTCATCGGGATCATGCCCGGCACCGGCCCGGCGTCCTCGACCGCCCGCAGCGTACGCGCGACAAGCGCCTCGGTCAGCGCCATGGGTGCCTTGCGTGGCGCGATGGAAGTTGGCTTCTTCATGTTCGTCATGTTGCTGAAGGCAGAGGGATTCTCAAGGGTGCTGGACGCTCGGGCATCGCTTCACGTTCCGAGTTCTCTGAGTGCTTTTCCGCAAACGTTGCGCTGAGGTGAGTTAGCCCGCCCAAGCGCTTGAAAAGACTCCTATCGCCCCGGCGCCGCGCTCAGCTCGCTGCGCCGCCAGGCGGCTGGCGAGATGCCGACCGAGCGTTTGAACTCGCGGCCGAAATGGTAGACGTCGCAGAAGCCGCAGGCTTCGGCCACTTCCGCCAGCGGTTGCTCGCCCTGCACCAGCAGCGACTGCGCCTGCATCAGCCGCTCGCGCATCAGCCATTGGTGCGGGCTGGTGCGCAGGTGCTTCTGGAACAGCCGGCGCAATTGCGAGGGACCGAGGCCGGTCACCGCCAGCAGATCGGGCGCGCCCCAGGCAAAGCCGGGCTCGGCGCGCATGGCGTCGAGCGCGGCGGCCAGCGGCCCGGGCAGATCGTCATGGCTGGCGCCGCCTGTCGCGCGGTCGACCAGAAGCAGGAACTCCGCGACCAGCTGGTTGAGGCGCAGGTCAAGCCCGGCGTCGCGCCGCCGCAGCGCCGAAAACAGCCGCTCGAACCAGGGCGCCGGGCTCGCCGCCTCCGCGAACACGGCGCGCGGCGCGCCGTCGCCGAACAGCTTGCGCCGCAGCGCCACCGGATCCGGTCCGTCGAGCCTGAACCAGAGCAGCGTCCAGGGGTCGGCGGGATCGGCGCAATGCACATGCGGCGCTTCATTGGCCATCCACACCAGGTGGCCGGCGCGAATCTCCAGCCGCTGCCCGAGCGTCTCGACATGGCCCCTTCCGGAGACGCAGTAGAGGATGTCCTGACCGGGATAAAAAGGCCGTTCTATGCGGTAATCGCGCGCCGCCGCGACCTTGCCGGCGCGCGGCACGCTGAACGCCGCGCGCGTCCAGCCGCCGGCCGGCACATAGTGAAAACTCTCGATGACGGCGTTCTTTTCGAGCATGCGCGTTTTATACAAAAAGATCGCCCTGCTTTCCATTTCGTTGGCCGCCGGGCGTCGCTATGGTTGCTCTCATGAGGCCGGGGATAACGGCAGGCAACGGCCCAAACCCCCGATTTTCCAGCCGTTCGCGGCGCATCGCGCCAGGGAGTGGCCGCTGTCAGGCATGCCAGGGAGGAAAGACGAATGTTGGCGATGACGAGGAAAGAAGCGGAAGACTACGCCCGCGACGGATACATTATCCGCAGGGGCCTGCTCAGCGTGGCGGAGGTCGACGATTTCCGCGACCATGCCCGCAGGCAACTCGAGGCGGAAAACAAGAGCGGCGCCGTGATGGCCAAGGGCGACAAGGAGGGCAAGACCACCCTCCTGAAAATGTGGACCAAGGCCGAGGACGACAAATACGGCCTGCTCGCCCGCGACGAGCGCATGGTCGATCTCGCCGAAGACGCTGTCGGCAAGCCGATCTACCTCTACAGCCACAAGATGACCATGAAGCAACCCAATGAGGGCGGCGCCTGGGAATGGCATCAGGATTTCGGCTATTGGTACAATTATGGCTGCCTGGCGCCGGAGATGATGAGCATCTATGTCGCGCTCGACAAGGCGACCCGGCAGAATGGCTGCCTGCAGGTGCTGAAGGGCACGCACAAGCTCGGCCGCCTCAACCACATCCGCGAGAACGACCAGACCAATGTCGAGCAGGAACACCTCGAAGCGGCACTCAAGCGCTACGAGCATATCTATGTCGAGATGGAAGCCGGCGACGCGCTGATCTTCGACGGCAATCTGCTGCACCGCTCGGACGCCAATCGTTCCGACACCTATCGCTGGGGCTATATCTGCTCCTACAACGCCATCGAGAACGCGCCCTTCAAGAAGGTTCGCGAATACGGAAACTTCGACGAACTGCGCAAGGTGCCGGCCGGCTCCTTCCGCAAGGCATCGTAACGCGACGACATCGGCATGGGCGGCCACGCCCAAGCCTGGCCATGATCCCCTTTCGAAAGATCATGGCCGAACAGGGAGATAGAGCCTCATCCTGAATCACTTCGGGAACGGCTTCGAGGCATCGGCCCGCGCCCGAGCTCGGCGGGGTCGATGAAACGCAGAAGTGGCCATGCCGGTGAGGACCGGCGGCCGCGCTGAGGGAGGATAATGTATGACCCATGCGGTCAGGACCGGCGCGCGCGCGCCAGCCACCGACCGATTCACGCTGGCGCGGCTGTTGCGGGCGCGCGAGGCGGGCGTGTTCATCGCGCTCCTCGTGATGTGCCTGTTCCTGTCCTTCGCCACCGATGGATTCCTGACATCGCTGAACCTGCTCAATGTCGGGCGCCAGGTCTCCCTGCTCGGGATCATGGCGGTCGGCATGACGTTCGTCTTGATCGCCGGCGAGGTCGACCTTTCGGTCGGCTCGACCTACGCGCTGTCGGGCCTTGCCACCGGCATGCTGATCATCGCCGGCTGGGCGCTGCTGCCGGCCATCGGCGCTGGCCTCGCCACCGGTATCGTCATCGGCCTGATCAATGGCGTGCTCTCCACCTATGGCCGCCTGCCCTCGCTGATCGCCACGCTCGGCATGTTGTCGATCGTGCGCGGCGCCGCGCTGATCCTGACCAACGGCCAGCCGGTCACCGTCAATGCCCGCAACGGCGCGCTGCCCGATGTGCTGGCGAGCTTTGGCTTCATGGGCCAGGGCTATCTGTTCAGCGTCATCCCCATGCAGCTCGTGTTCTTCGTCATCGTGGCCGCCCTTGCCTGGCTGGTGCTGTCCTTCTCCAATTTCGGCTTCCGCGTCTATGCCGTCGGCGGCAGCGCCAAGGCAGCGCGGGTTTCCGGCATCTCCGTCAACAAGGTCAAGATTTCGGCCTTCGTGCTGATGGGCGTGCTTGCAGCCTTCGCCGGCATTCTCGGCCTTGCCTTCCTGCCCTCCAGCCAGGCCGGACGCACCGGGCTTGGCCTGGAGCTCGACGTCATCGCCGCCACCATCGTCGGCGGCGCCTCGCTATCGGGGGGCGAAGGCACCATCCTCGGCACCATCCTGGGCGTGCTCATCATCGGCGTCATGCGCAACGGGCTGGTGCTGATGGGCGTGTCGCCCTTCGTGCAGGAACTGATGATCGGCCTGGTCATCATCATAGCGGTCGGCATCGACAAATGGAGCACGCGCCGACCCACTTAATCCAAAAAACAACGGGTTAGATCCACGACACAGAAGCAACCAGAACCAAAAAGGGAGGACTATCCATGAACATCAGACACGTCATTCTCGCGGCGGCAATCGGCCTGTTTCCGCTCTCGGCGCACGCCGCGTCCAAGCTCGCCGATTTCCAGCTCGCACCGCGCATCAAGGCCAAGATCGACGCCGGCCAGCAGCTCGATTTCTACGTCTCCTACCATGACGTCTCGAACGAATTCGCGCCCTTCATGAAGGCCGGCGTCGAGCGCGCCGCCAAGGAGGACAAGGTCGGTGCCCAGTTCATCGGTCCGGTCGGCGCCGATGCCGACGGCCAGATCTCGGAGATCGAGACGCTGATGGGCAAGATGGACGGGCTGGCGATCTCCTCGGTTTCGACCGACGCGCTGGCGCCGGTGATCGACCGCGTCATCGCCGCCGGCATCCCGGTCGTCACCTTCAACACCGATAATCCCGACAGCAAGCGCCTCGCCTTCGCCGGCCAGGACCTCGTCCAGTCCGGCCGCGAGGCCGGCAAGCTGATGGCGAAAGTGCTTGATGGCAAGGGCAAGGTGATGATCACCACCATCGACGCCGCCGCGCAATGGTCGCTCGACCGCGAAAAGGGCGCACGCGAGGCGCTCAAGGCCGAATCCGGCATCGAGGTGGTCAACACGCTGAACACCGGCACCGACCCGCAGAAGATCTATTCGGCGATCGAGAACGCCATGCTCGCCAATCCGTCGATATCAGGCGTGCTGTCGCTCGAATGCTGCTCGACGCCGGCCGCCGGCACCTGGGTGGAGCGCAACAAGGCCGCCGACAAGGTCAAGGTCGTTGGCTTCGACCTGCTCGACCAGACGGTGCAGCTCGTCCAGGACGGCAATGTCGATGCCACAATCGACCAGGCGCCGGAGAAGCAGGGTTTTGCCGCCGTCGACCTCCTGGTCAAGTTCCTCAAGGGCGAGCCGATCGACAATGTCGACACCGGCGTCGGCATCTACACCAAGGAAAACATCGCCGAGGTCGTCAAGAAGTAAGCCGCGGTTCGGCACGGCCGCCGATCCCCGTGGACCGGCGGCCGCTTGCGCGAATTCAGCCAGCCCCAAGCCAGCAGGCCCATGACAGAGCAACCGCCCCCTGCCCCGATCGTCGAGATTTCCGGACTGACCAAGCGGTTCCCCGGCGTGCTGGCGCTCGACCGCATTTCCGTCGCCTTCCGGCCCGGCGAGGTCCATGCCGTGATCGGCGAGAACGGCGCCGGCAAGTCGACGCTGATGAACATCCTGGCCGGCGACCTGCAGCCCGATGGCGGCGAGATCCGCATCGACGGCAAGCCGGCCACCATCGCCTCGCCGCTTGCCAGCCGCGCCGCCGGCATCACCGTCGTCTACCAGGAACTGGCGCTCTGCCCGACGCTGACCATCGCCGAAAACATCATGATGTCCGACATGGCGGCGCGTTCCGTGGTGTCGCTGGTGCCGCGCGACGAGATGCGGCGCGAGGCACGCGCGGCACTCACCCGGCTCGGCATGGGCACGCTCGACCCCGACACCAAGGTTGGCCGCCTGTCGGTCGCCGAAATGCAGCTGGTCGAGATCGCCGGCGCCATCCGCCAGCGCGCCCGCGTGCTGGTGCTGGACGAACCCAATTCCGCGCTCTCCAAGCGCGAGAGCGACCGCCTGTTCGACATCGTCAAGCAGTTGCGCGGCGAAGGCGTCACCGTCATCTACGTCTCGCATCATCTGAAGGAAGTGCTCGACCTTGCCGACCGCATCACCGTGGTGCGCGACGGCCGCACCATCGAGACCATGGACAATTCGGGCCTGTCGGAAGAGCGGCTGATCCGCGCCATGGTCGGCCGCGAGCTGGACACCGCGCGGCAGTGGTCGCTGCAGGCCGAGGCGCGCTCGCATGAGGCACCGGTCGTGCTCGCCGTCGAGAAGCTGACCGCGCCCGGCCTGCACGAGGTGAGTTTTCATGCCCGCGCCGGCGAGATCCTCGGCATTGGCGGCCTGCCGGATTCCGGCAAGGACATGCTCGGCGAAGCGCTGTTCGGCCTCTGCGCCCGGCATGGACGTGTCACCATCGACGGCAAGGAATTGCGCGGCGGCGACCCCCAGGCCTCGATCCGCAACGGCATGGCGCTGGTGCCGGCCGACCGGCGCGGCGCCGGCGCGCTGTTGACCATGAGCGTCGCCAACAATGTCGTCTCGGCCTCGTTGCCGCGCTTTTCGCTGGCCGGCTTCATGCGGCGTGGCGCCGTACGCCGCGAGGCGCGCGCGCAGGTCGCCCGGCTCGATGCGCGCATTTCACATCTTGGCCAGAAACTGGCGACGTTGTCGGGCGGCAACCAGCAGAAAATCATCCTCGGCCGCAGCCTCGTCACCAACCCGCGCGTGCTGGTGCTGCACGAGCCGACGCGCGGCGTCGACGTCGGCGCCAAGGCCGAGATCTACGCGATCTTGCGCGGCATCGCCGGCGAAGGCGTGGCGGTGGTGATGATCTCGTCGGAAATTCCCGAATTGATCATGAACGCCGAACGCGTTCTGGTGCTGCGCAATGGCCGCGTTTCGGGCGAACTGACCGGAGCCGGCATCAACGAGGAAGCGATCCTGGCGCGCGCCATGGCGTCCTGAACGAGGGGATTGATGAGCAAGACCGCACCCAAGATCACCATCGTCGGCAGCTTCGCCGTCGGCCTGACCATGCGCGCGCCCAAGCTGCCGATCTTCGGCGAGACCATGCTCGGCACCGATTTCGACATGGGCGCCGGCGGCAAGGGTTCGAACCAGGCGGTGGCCACCGCCAGGCTGGGCGCCAGCTCCTCGCTGGTCGCCATCATCGGCACCGACAAGCTGGCCGGCATCGCCACCGACCTCTACGCGGCCGAGGGCGTCGACGCCAGCCTGGTCTCGACGCGCACCGAACGCGCCACCGGCGTCGGCTTCATCATCCTCAACGACAAGGGCGAGAACTTCATCATCCTCGACATGGGCGCCAACGAACTGATGGACGCGGCGGTCGTCGACACCGCCGAGGCGCGCATCGCCCAAAGCGACGTGGTGATGACCGTGCTCGAAGTGCCGATCCCCGCCGCCGCCCGCGCCATGGAGCTTGGCCGCCGGCATGGCGCGCGCACCATCCTCAATCCAGCGCCCGCGCGCCAGCTTCCCGACGCGATCTTCAGGGATGTCGACTATCTCACCCCCAACGAGAGCGAATTGCGCATCCTGCTCGGCCTGCCCGCCGACGATCCGCGCTCATCGCGTGAACTCGCCGGCGAGTTGCGCCGGCGCGGCGTGCGCAATGTGGTGGTGACGCTCGGCCGCAGCGGCGCGCTGATCCTGACCGACGAGCTCGACGTCATGGTACCGGCGGTGCCGGTGGAAGTGGTCGACACGACGGGCGCCGGAGACGCCTTCAATTCCGGCTTCGCCGTGGCGCTGGCCGAGGGCCGCGACATCGTCGACGCGGTGCGCTTCGGCGTCGTCTGCGGCGCCATCGCCTGCACCAGGCTCGGCGTCATTCCGGGCCTGCCCGAGCGCGCCCAGGCCGACGCGCTCTACGCCGACGCAATCAAGACGACATGGCCCCAAAAGACAGCACAGAAGGAAAAAACATGAACCGGAACCGGCTGCTCAACGCCGAACTGTCGCACGCCATCGCCTCGATGGGCCATGGCGATCTGATGATCGTCTGCGACGCGGGCTTTCCGATCCCGTCGAGCGCCTGGCGCATCGACCTCGCCATCTCGCCCGACGTGCCGGATCTCGAAACCGTGCTCGGACCGATCGCCGAGAACCTGATCGCCGAGCGCGTCGGCTATGCCGACACGTTGCCGGTGCACAACGCGCCACTGCTGGCGAAACTGAAGCGCCTCTTCCCCGACGCCGATTTCGAGACGGTGACGCACGAGACCATCCTCGGCGAGATGGCGAAAAAGGCCAAGGTCATCGTGCGCACCGGCGCTTTCGACCCATGGGGCAATATCCTCATCTATTCCGGCGTAGACGTGCCGGCATGGTTCTCCAAGCCCGGCGTAGTGGCGCCCGATTATTACGCGAAGAAATTGAAAGGCTGACATGCCGCGCATCTTCGACTTCGGCGGCCGCGAGGTCGAGCGCTCGGTGACGGTGGCGAGCCTGCGCGCGCTGAAGGGCAGCGGCCGGCACGTCGCGCAGGTGACGGCCGAAACGGGAGAGGAAGCGGCGGCCGCGGAAGCCGCCGGCATCGAAATGGTCGTCTGCCGTGCGGCCAATGTGGCGCGCGTGCGCGAAGGCTCGCGCCGCGTCTTCGTCACCGCCGCCCTCGGCTTCGCCGACGCGGTGACGCCGGACGAGATCCTGCGTACCGCCTTCTCCGCGATCACGGCCGGGGCCGACGCCTTGATCACGGGACGCGGCCACGACACCGTGCGCATGCTCGCCGACGAACAGATCCCGGTCATGGGCCATCTCGGCTTCGTGCCGCGCAAATCGACATGGGTCGGCGGCATCAGGGCGGTCGGCAAGACCGCCAACGAAGCGCTGGCGCTCTGGGACCGTTTCCAACGGCTTGAGGATGCCGGCGCCTTCGCCGTCGAATGCGAGATCATCCCGGCTGAGGTGATGGCCGAGATCAACCGCCGCACCGGCCTGGTCACGGTCTCGCTGGGCTCCGGGCCGGCGGCGGACGTGGTGTTCCTGTTCACCTCCGACATATCGGGCGAAAGCGCCCGCCTGCCCCGCCACGCCCGCGCCTGGGGCAATCTGGCCGCGCTTCACAAGGCCGTTCGCGACGCGCGCATCGAGGCGCTGTCGGGGTTTCGCAAGGAGGTTGCGAGTGGCGGCTATCCGGCGGAGGCCGAACTGGCCGGGATTGCCGACGCAGAGTTGGAAGAGTTTCGCGCCCGGTTGGGGGCGGTTGGAAGCAAGCGCGAGTCCTAAAGATCGGTTGGAACGAGAAACGGTGCCCGACAAACAAACGCCTCGTTCCTTCGCGTATCCGAAGATCGCGCGAGCAAACATGGCTACGACACCAGCGGCATCGGCACCTTCAGCCCGTCGATCAGCGCATCCCGAAACAGCGCGATGGGCCGGCTGAGACGCCCGGCCGGTGGGCGGTGCAGCAGCCAGGCGCGCACTTGCGGCTTGAAGTCGGGGCAGTCGATCACCTCCACAGCGTCGCGCCAGCGGCTGTCGGCGAAGGCGCCCGGCGTGACGATGCCGATGCCGTGGCCGCGCGCCACCAGCGACATTCTGAGGTCGACGCTGAGCGCCTCCACCCCGACCTGGAACGGCAGCCGCGCGGCCTCGAAACTCTGCCTTATGAAGGCGCGAAAACCGCAGCCATTCTCGTTCATCACCCAGGCGAAACGCGACAGCTCGGCGAGCTTCGCCGGTTTCGGCACGCCAAGGCCGGGGGACGCCACAAGCAGCACCGATTGCGCGCCGAGATCGTCGCAGACCAGTTCGTCCGGCGGGGCCAGGCCTTCGGCAAGGCACACCGCCACCGCGTCGAGTTCGCTGCGCGACACCTGCTCGACCAGCCTTGGCGACCAGCCGGAGGTGATGCGCAGCGTCAGTTGCGGAAAGGCGGCGCGCAGGCTGTCGAGCGGCAGCGCAAGTGCCGCATCCGAGAGATAGGGCATGATGCCCAGCCGGAACTCGCCCTTGACCGCGCCTTGCGGCGAGACGCCGGCCTTCAGATCCTCGAGCGAGCGCAGCACGCGGCGGCCGTGCTCATAGGCTTCGCGTCCGGAGGCCGTCGGCTTGAGCGGCTTCGACTGGCGGTCGAGAAGTGCCGTCGACAGCCCGTCCTCGAGGTTCTGGATGCGGCGCGTGACACCCGGCTGGGTGAGGTTGAGCCTGGCCGAGGCGCCGACGATGGAACCGGTTTCCACAACGGCGACGAAGGCTTCGAGATCATGGATGTTCATGCGTACCTCGCATAATCATTATCGAATTCATTGAATTGTAGCATGATAAAGCTTTGGCATAAAGTCCTCGGACGATATGCAATTCTTGAGGACCCAATGCCCGACACCAATGACGGCCAGTTGTGCGAGCCGCTGCCGCCTGCAACCATCACCGGCCCGCAGACGCTGCTGTTTGCCGCCTCCACCGGCATCATCGTCACCAATCTGTTCGCGCCGCAGACACTGGTTGGGCTGATAGGCCCGTCGCTCGGCGCTGGCGCCGCGAGCGTCGGTCTTGTCGCCATGGCGACGCTGCTCGGCTATGCCGCCGGCCTGTTCTTCCTGGTGCCGATGGCCGATCTCGTCGAGAACCGTGCCTTGATCCTGCGCATGCTCGCCGCGGCCGCGTTGGCGGCCGGCATCGCGGCGCTGGCCCCCACGACCGCCTCGCTGCTGATCGTCCTTTTCATCCTTGGCGCCGCCTGTTCGGCCATCCAGATCCTGGTGCCGATCGCCGCCTCGATGGCACCGCCCGGCGAGGCCGGGCGCGTCATCGGCGACGTGATGAGCGGGCTGATGATCGGCATCCTGCTGGCACGGCCGCTGGCCAGCCTCGTCGCCGACGCCTTCGGCTGGCGCGCCTTCTACGGACTCAGCGCCGCTGCCCTCATCCTGCTCGCCTGCGTGCTCGCCTTCACCTTGCCGCGGCGGCGGCCGGAGGCGAAATCGTCTTATGGCGCGCTGATCGCCTCCCTGTTCAGCCTGCTGCGTAACGAGCCGGTGCTGCGGCGCCGGGCACTGACGGCGGCGCTGGTGATGGCGGCGTTCAGCCTGTTCTGGACGGCGGTCGCCCTGCGCCTCGCGCAGCCGCCCTTCGGCCTCGGCCAGCGCGGCATTGCGCTGTTCGCCCTAGTCGGCGCCGGCGGCGCCGTCGTCACGCCGCTGTTCGGCCGCGCCGGCGATCATGGCTGGACCCGGCCGGCGACGATCTTCTGCCATCTCGTGCTGATCGGCGCACTGGCGCTCGCCGCCTGGGCCGGATCCTCCCAATCCGGATCGTCGTGGACGCCGCTCGTGCTGATGGGCGTCAGCGCCGTGCTGCTCGACATCGGCGTCACTGGCGATCAGACGCTTGGCCGCCGCGCCGTCAACCTCTTGCGGCCCGAGGCGCGCGGCCGCCTCAACGGCCTGTTCGTCGGCATTTTCTTCATCGGCGGCGCCATCGGTTCACTGCTGGCCGGTATTGCCTGGGCCTGGGCAGGGTGGCCGGCCGTCTGCACCATCGGCGCCGCCTTTGGGCTCGCCGCACTGCTGGTCGACTGGATCGGCGGGCCGGAATGACCGCCAGCCGCGACGATCCGCCAGTCACGACAGAGCCTCCCCTTGGCGCGGGCCACCATCATGGAACGAGATCGCTTCCGCCACGTTTTATCAGGCCGGGAGGAACTCATGAACGATGCGCCGGCAACGCCCGTCGGCAGGCCGCTTTCGCCAGGCGAACTGGTCACCGTGATGTCCCATTTCCATCGCGCCGAGATCGCCCGCATGGCCGGCTGGCGCGACCGCCTCGACCGCACCAGCAATTGGGCGATCACGGTTGTCGCGGCGATGCTGTCGGTGTCGCTGTCGACGGCCAGCGCCCATCACGGCGTGCTGCTGTTCGCCATGCTGCTGGTGCTGCTTTTGTTGTGGATCGAGGCGCGCCGCTACCGGTTCTTCGATGTGTACCGCGCCCGCGTGCGCCAGTTCGAGCGCCATTATTTCGCGCAGATCTTCTCGCCGCAGCCCGACTTCGCCTCCGACTGGCTGCTGGTCGTCGGTGAAAGCCTGCGCACGCCGAAATTCCTGGTTTCGCAACGCGTGGCGCTGGCGCGCCGTCTGCGCCGCAACTACCTGCACATGATGTTGATCCTGCTGCTCGCCTGGATCCTCAAATTGTCGACCCCGAGCCTGATCGACCAAGGCGTGCCGGTCGGCTTTGCCGGCACATTGCGTGAGGCCGTGAGTGCCGCGGCGCTCGGTCCCATTCCGGGCATCGTCATCGTCGCCGCGGTTGCCCTCCTCTACGCCGGCCTGGTGGCAGCCGCCTTCCTGACGCCGGGCGACGACGGCGAACTCTCCTTCGGCGACGTCCACGTCTGAGTTCGATGTCTGAGTTCGATGCTGGGCCAACACCTCGCGGCGGATGGCTGCAACGCAAACCTCAGCCGCGCGTTGTGATGGTCAGTCCGCGGCGGCGTCTTGAAGGGACCCATGATCCACCCACTGGCAACAAGGTCGCACGGCACCGCGGCCGCTCTTTCGCTGGCCTTTCTCGCACTCGCACCGGCAAACCAGGCGCTGGCCGCGCAGCCGGCCGGCCACGCCTCGGGCATGGGCGGCTCGGCCGAAGGGCTGTTCGTCGCCGAGATCGTGCTCCTCCTTCTGGTCGGCCGTGGCCTCGGTGAAATCTTCCAGCGCTATGGCCAGCCGGCGATCATGGGCCAGCTGATCGGCGGCATCCTGCTCGGGCCCTCGCTGTTCGGCTGGCTCTGGCCCAACGCCCAGCATCTGATCTTCTCCACCGACCCGGCGCAAAAAAGCATGATCGATGCCGTCTCGCAGCTCGGCATTCTGCTGCTCCTCCTGCTCACCGGCATGGAGACGGATCTGCGCCTCGTGCGGCGGGTGGGCGCGGCCTGTTTTTCGATCTCGATCACCGGCGTCGTACTGCCCTTTGCCTGCGGTTTCGCGCTGGCGCAGGTCTTGCCGGACACGCTTCTGCCAGAGCCGAGCGAGCGCATCGTCGCCGGGCTGTTCCTCGGCACGGCGCTGTCGATTTCCTCGGTGAAGATCGTCGCCATGGTGGTGCGCGAGATGAACTTCATGCGCCGCAATCTCGGCCAGGTCATCGTCTCCTCGGCGATCATCGAGGACACGATCGGCTGGCTGGTCATCGCCGTCACCTTCGGCATCGCCACAAATGGTAGCCTGCAGGTGCTGCCATTGTTCCTGACGGTCGCCGAAGTGGCGCTGTTCATGGTGTTCTCCTTCACCATCGGCCGCCGCCTGGTGTTCACCCTGATCCGCTGGAGCAACGACTCCTTCCGCAGCGAATACGCCGTCATATCCGTGATCCTCATCATCATGGGCGTGATGGCGCTGATCACCAATCTGATCGGCGTCCACACCGTGCTCGGCGCCTTCGTCGCCGGCATACTGGTCGGAGAATCGCCGATCCTGTCAGACCATATCGAGGGCCAGCTGCGCGGCGTCATCACGGCACTGTTCATGCCGGTGTTCTTCGGCATGGCCGGCCTGTCCGCCGACCTCACCGTGCTTGTCGACCCGACGCTGGCGCTGCTGACGCTGGCGTTGGTGCTGATCGCCAGCATCGGCAAATTCTCGGGCGCTTTCCTCGGCGGCAGGCTGGCCGGCATGTCGCTGAAGGAGTCGACCGCCGTCGGCAGCGCCATGAACGCGCGGGGCTCGACCGAGGTCATCGTCGCCTCGATCGGCCTGTCGATGAACATCCTCTCCCACAATCTGTTCACGATGATCGTCACCATGGCCGTCATCACGACGCTCGCCATGCCGCCAATGCTGCGCTGGGCGCTCGGCCGGCTGCCGGTTGGCGACGCCGAAAAGCAGCGCGTCGACCGCGAACTGCTCGACGAGCGCGGCTTCGTCTCCAAGCTGGAGCGCTTGCTGCTGCTTGTCGATGACAGCCCGGTCGGCAAGTTCACCGCGTATCTCGCCGGTCTCGTCGGCGGCGGCAGCGGCATGCCGACCACGCTGCTTCACCTGGAGGGCGGCGAACTGCCCGGCCCTGCCCGCGACAAAGGTCCCGAGCGAGCCTCCAAGCAGGTCAAGAGGGGCGCGGCCAAAAGTGCCCGGGCTGTCAGCAAGGCCGAGGATACGCCCGTCGACAAGGTCCACCTCACGGCCCGCACCGAGCTTGCAGCGACCACGGAGACGATCGCCGCCGAGGCCCGCAAGGGCTACGGCCTGCTGCTGGTCGGGCTGGACAACGCGCTGACCGCCAAGGGCACTTTCAGCGCCACGTTGAACGACATCACCGGCGGCTTCGACGGCCCGCTCTGCCTGGTGCTGAATGGCCCCAAGGCTGATGGCAAGATGCCGATGCTGCGCGCCGGCGCGACCATCCTGGTTCCCGTCAACGGCACCGAGGTGGCGCGGCGCGCGGCCGACTTCGCGCTCGCCCTGGCGCGGCCGCACCGGGCGCGCGTCAAAGTCCTTTATGTCTCGCAGGCGCGCAAGGGCGGCCGGCCAGGCTCGGTCTCGCACCGCCGCGAGGAGGCCGTGCTCAAGGATGTCGCCGATCTCGCCGACCGCTACGGCGTCGCCGTGGAAACGGCGATCAGGACACGCGCCACGCCCGACAAGGCGATCGCCAGGGAAGCGGCCAAGGGCGCCGCCATGGTGGTGATGGGCGTCACCCAGCGACCCGGCGAAGAGCTGTTCTTCGGCGACACGGCGACCGCCGTACTGGCCGCCATCGCCTGCCCGGTCGTGCTATTGGCCAGCGAGCGCGTCCGCCGAACCGACGCCGCCGCCGAGGAAGCGGCAGCCGAGGTCGGCGCCTGACGCGTTTTCGATCTAAAGCCCGAAGAACTGCCGCCCGATCATGTAGCCCAGCGCCGCCGCGACGAGCGGGAACAGCGCCGGCGCGACCTTGCCGAAGAGGGAAATGCTTGCATCCTTGGGCGGCACATAGCGTGCGTTGCCGAGATTCTTGGTCATTGCCTACCCCACGCGCGCCGATAATTAGCGAATGCTTATTGACGCATGGCCGCATTAACGGTTGGCAAAGAAATTCGATCGAATAGCCGACTATTGCCTAGGGAGCCGGTAGCCGCGCAACGAAAATTCTCTTATATCGGGAACCGATCGGCCCTCTCCCGGGTTTGCCCCGAGGGGACAGGCATGTGATCACGATCTCATCGACTGCGAGACAGCCCGGCAATGCGCCCGTGGCGCGAAACCTCGGCTCCTTGGCGGCCCATCCTTGGCAATGTCGGGCGGCCGCCGACACGTTGGCGACCACCGGCCTCGCATGACGCCGATCGATCCACGAGACACCATGCCAGCCAGCACGGGCGCCATAACCGAGCTTCGTCATCCCTTTCTTTCGGGCGGCGGGCGGCTTGGCTGCCTGATCGCGGACTTCGACTGGGCCTCGACCTCGATCGGCCCGATAGAGGGCTGGTCGCAGAGCCTGAAGACGGCGGTGTCGCTCATCCTGCGTTCAAAGGTGCCGATTGTCATGCTGTGGGGCGAAGACGGCATCATGATCTACAATGACGGCTATTCGGAATTCGCCGGCGGGCGTCATCCCCAATTGCTCGGCTCCAAGGTGCGCGAAGGCTGGCCCGAAGTGGCCGACTTCAACGACAACATCATGAAGGTCTGCCTGGGCGGCGGCACGCTCGCCTATCGCGAGCAGGTTCTGACGCTCAACCGCACCGGCAAGCCCGAGCAGGTGTGGCTGGACCTCGACTATTCGCCGGTGCTCGACGAGAGCGGCGAGCCAGCCGGTGTCATCGCCATCGTCATCGAGACGACCGCGAAGGTCGCGGCGGAACGCTGGCAGGCGGGCGAGCGCGACCGGCAGCGCCAGATGTTCGAGCAGGCGCCTGGTTTCATGGCCATGCTGTCGGGTCCGCGGCACATCGTCGAACTGACCAACGCCGCCTATATGCAGCTTGTCGGCCATCGCGACATCATCGGCCTGCCGATCCGTCAAGCGCTGCCCGAGATAGAGGGCCAGGGCTTCTTCGAACTGCTCGACCGGGTGTACTCCTCCGGCGAAGCGTTCATCGGCTACGCCTTGAAGACCGAGTTGCAGCGCACACCCGGTGCCGCGATCGAGGACCGCTTCATCGACCTCGTCTACCAGCCGGTGCGCAACCCCGCGGGCGAGGTGTTCGGCATCTTCGTCCAGGGCGTCGACGTCACCGACCGCCTGCTCGCCGAACAGGCGCTGCGCCAGAGCGAGACCCAGTTCCGCACCTTCGCCGAAGCCATGCCGAACCACGTCTGGACGGCGACGCCACAAGGGCTGCTCGACTGGTTCAACCCGCGCGTCTACGATTATTCGGGCGCCGCCGCCGGTGCGCTGGATAGCCAGGGCTGGGCCGCGATCGTCCACCCCGACGACATCGGGATGGCCGAGGGGAAATGGCGGCAGGCATTGGCCGCCGGCACATTCTACGAGACCGAATTCCGCCTGCGCCGGCATGACGGCCTCTATCGCTGGTTCATCGCCCGCGCCGTTCCCATCCGCGACACGGATGGCGCCATCGTGCGCTGGATCGGCACCAACACCGACATCGATGACCAGAAGCAGGTGGCGCAGGCCCTGCTGCAAAGCGAACGCCGCTTGCAACTGTCGCAAAATGCCGCCGGCATCGCGGCGCTCGAACTCGACATAGCCACGGGGACCGTGGTCGGCTCCGAAGGCTTCTGGGGGCTCTGGGGGCTGCCGCCGCGTGACAGCGTGCACATCTCGGTGCTGGAAAACATCGTCATTCCGGAGGACAAGGACGTCCGCTCCAACCCCCGGACGCGGGAACAAGGCACGGCGGCACCCGCCGTGGAGTACCGCATCCGGCGGCCCGACACCGGCGAGCTTCGCTGGCTGTCGCGCCATATCGACTTCGTCCATGACGAGACCGGCAAGCCGCTCAAGATGTTCGGCGTCATGCAGGATGTCACCGACCGGCGCGAGGCGCAGGCGAGACAGGAATTGCTGACCCACGAACTCGAGCACCGCATCAAGAACATCCTGGCGATGGTGGCGGCGATCGCCTCGCAGACCCTGCGCAACACCGATATCGCCACCGCGAGCGCCACCTTCAACGAACGCCTGCGCGCGCTGGCCAACGCGCACGACATCCTGAACAAGACCCGCTGGACCAGCGCCTCTATCCGCGAAGTGGTCGACAACACCATCGCCGCCTTCCCGGTGGCCCAGATCACCGTGTCCGGTCCGGCGCTGCCGATCAATCCGAAGATGGCGCTGACGCTGGCTCTGGCCGTCAACGAGCTTGCCACCAACGCGCTGAAATATGGCGCCCTGTCGACCGCCGAAGGCAAAGTGGTCATCGAATGGTCGCTGCGGCCGTCGCATGACCGGCCAGGCAACATCAGGCTGATCTGGCACTGGCGCGAAAGCGGCGGACCACCGGTGACGCCGCCCAGCCGGCGCGGCTTCGGACGGTTCCTCATCGAGCGTGTGCTGGGCACCGATTTCGGTGGCGCGGTCCGGATCGACTACCATCCCGACGGCGTCGAATGCGTGCTGGACGCGCCGGCACCCCAGTTGCCGACGGCCCCTTACTGACTAGATAGGCATGCCATGACCAGTCAGCCCCCCGTCACAGTCCTTGTCGTCGAAGACGAAGCCTTTTTGCTGTTCGCCATTGCCGATGAACTGCGCGAGGTGGGGTTCGACGTGCTGGAGGCGAGCAACGCCGACCAGGCGATCCGCATGCTGGAGAGCCGGCCCGACATCGCCATCCTGTTCACCGACATCGACATGCCGGGTTCGATGGACGGCCTGCGCCTGTCGGCCGCCGTGCGCGACCGCTGGCCGCCGGTCAAGATCATCATCACCTCGGGCAAGCAGCAGCCGTCCCGGGACGCGATGCCGAGCGGTGGCGTCTTCCTGCCCAAGCCCTACGCGCCGGCAGCCGTGGCCGCCACCATTCACGGCCTGCTCGCCTAGGTTTTACAACTCACTTGTCGCTGTTCTCAAACGCGCCGATCCCTTGCGCGATCAGGTTGGTGGCCATGACCAGCGAGATGATGGCGGCGGAGTTGAACACCACCACCCACCATTTGCCGCCGGTGAGAAAACCGTAGCCGTCGGCGATCGCCAGCCCCCAGTCGGCCGATGGCGGCTGGATGCCGAGGCCGAGGAAGGAGAGCGTCGCGATCGAGAAGAAGGCGTAGCCGAGCCGGGTGATCAGTTCGATCAGGATGGTCTCGCGCACATTGGGCAGGATTTCCAGGAACATGATCGCCAGCCTCCCTTCGCCGGCCAGCCGTGCGGCGCTGATATAGTCGCGCTCGCGCTGTTCGCGCGCCGCGGTGCGCACCGTGCGCGCCACCAGCGGCGCATAGGCAAGACCGATCACCGCGATGACGGTGAAGTTGGACGGGCCGATCGCCACCAGCGCCATCGTCACCAGGACGATGAATGGCAGCGACATGACGGCATCAAGCAGCCGCGCGCCGACGGCATCGACCAGGCCGCCGAAGGTGCCGAGCACCAGTCCGATGACGCTGCCTGTAGCAACGCCCGCCAGCGTCGCCAGCGGCGCCACCAAAAGGATATCACGCGAGCCGACGATGATGCGCGAAAGCACGTCGCGGCCGAGCTGGTCGGTGCCGAACCAGTGCACCGCGTCGGGCGGCGTCATCATCGACAGGAAATCCTCGGCATAGGGATCGAACGGGACGAACAGCGCACCGAACAGCGCGCAGGCGACCCAAAACAGCGGCACCGTCGAGCCAATCAAGGTCGAGGGCGCCACGCCAAGCAAAAAGCCGCGCAATCTGCCGACCCAGGAGAGCCTGATGTCGCCGCGCATCGGGGATTGCGCCAAATCGGTCATGGCGTGGCCCGGCGGCGCTGGCGCGGATCGAGCAGCGCCTGCAGGAGATCGCCGATCGCGGCCGTCGACACGAAGATCGCCGCCATCACCAGCACGCCGGCCTCGAGCATCGGGAAGTCGCGCGCCTTGGCGGCGCTCAGCACCAGATTGCCGAGCCCCGGTATGCCGAACAGCGCCTCGATCACCACCAGCCCGCCGAGCAGGAAGCCGCTCTGCGTCGCGATGACCGCCACCGTCGGCACCAGCGCATTGCGCAGCACATGCTTGAACAGCACTTGCGAGGGGCTGAGGCCCTTGAGGATCGCAGTGCGCGTATAGTCCGCGCCACGCGCCTCGATCACCCCTGCCCTGGTCATGCGCGCGACATAGCCGATCAGGTTCAGCACCAGCGGCAGCGCCGGCAGGATGAGATAGTAGCTGGTCGTCCAGAAGCCGGCCCCATCCGGCGCCGCACCGGTGATCGGAAACCAGGCCAGCCACAGGCCGAAGACCATCAGCAGCAACAGTCCGGAGACGAAATCCGGCACGATCGAGAGCGAGACGCCGGTCAGCACGATCGCCCTGTCGAGAAGGCTCCCCGAGCGCAGGCCGGCGGCGACACCGGCGCCGATCCCGATCGGCACCAGGAACAAAAGCACGATTCCGGCGAGTGCGGCGGAATTGCGGATGCCTTGCAGGACGAACGGCGCCACCGGCGCGCCCATCGACAGCGAGTCGCCGAAATCCCCCGTGATCGCCTTGCTGAACCAGTGCCAGTATTGTTCGAGGATCGGCTGGTCGGTGCCGAGCTTGCGGTTCAACTCGGCGACCGCCTGCGCGTCCGCGAACGGACCAAGCATGACGCGGCCGACATCGCCGGGCAGCACCTGCCCGGCGAGGAAGACCAGCGCGCTGACCAGCCACAGCGTGAGCAGCAGCGAGCCTGCCCGCGCCGCCACGGGCCGGACGATCGCGATCGTGGCGATGCCGCTCAAACGAACGACACTTTGTCGAGCAGCAGGTGCGAGATGGCGGTGAAGCGCACGCCTTCGACCCTGGCGCTGACGATGCGGCTGTATTGCGAGAAATAGCTGATGATCAGCGGCGTCTCGTCGAGCAGCAGGGTCTGGATCTTGCCGGCGGCGAGCCGCTGCGCCTGCAGGTCGCGCGCCTTGCCATAGTCGATGAGCAGCGCATCATAGTCCGCATTGTTGAAATGCGCCGCGTTCCAGGCGCCCGAACTCTTCAGCGTCGCGTTGAGGAAGATGTCGGGCGTGCCGCGATGGCCGAAATCGGTGATGCCGAGATTGGAGTCCAGCCAGGGCGAGGAGCCGAACGTCGCCGAGCCGTAATAGGCATCCTGCGGCAGCACGTTGAGCTTGATGTCGATGCCGGCCTTCTTCGCGAAATTCTGGATGATCACCGCGTAGTCGGGAATGTCGTAGGCGCGCTCGGTGGTCAGCGTCACCTCGAACCCGTTGGGCACGCCGGCCTCGCCGAGCAGGCGCTTGGCCTCGGCGATGTCCTGCTTGCGCTGCGGCACCGACGGATCGGCCGAGGGGAAGATCGGCGCGAAGGGCGTGTCGTTGCCGATGACGGCGCGGCCCTTGAGCAGGCCCTTGACCACGGCTTCGCGATCGATGGTCAGCGCCAGCGCGCGGCGGATGCGCTTGTCGGTGAACGGCGCCTGGTCGGTTCTCAGATGCGCCGGATCATGCGAGCTTGCCTGCACGCTGAGCAACTTGAAATTGGGATTGCCCTCGATCGCCAGTTCCAGCCGTGTGGTGCTGGGGATGACGTCGAGCTGGCCGGCCTGCAGCGCCAGCACCTGCGCCTGTTCGTCGTCGAAGAACTTGATCTCGACGCGGTCGGGGAGCGCCTTGTCGCCCCAATAGTCGGGATTGCGCACGAAGCTGGCGCCTTGCTTGGGGCGGAAGCTTTCCAGCTTGAACGGGCCGGTGCCGTTGAAGGTCTTCTCGAAATCGCCGGCATAGTCGGCCGGCACGATGACGGCATTGTAGACGTCGGAGGAGACATAGAACGGGAAATTGCTGTTCGACTGGTCGAGATCGAAGGCGACGGTTTCGTCGTCGACGACCTTGGCACCGCCCTTGGAGAGGATGCCCTTATAGGCCGACAAGGCCGAGGAGCCGCTGGCCGGATCGACAAGCCGTTCGAAGCTTGCGACCACATCCTTGGCGGTCACGGTGCGGCCATCGTGGAATTTCACGCCTGGCCTCAGCTTGAAGGTCCAGCGCTTGGCGGTCTCGTCGGCTTCCCACGACAGGGCAAGCTTCGGCTGCAGCCCATCCTTGGGATCGTCGAGGATGAGATACTCGCCGACCTGGCTGATCACGCCGATGCTGGCCGGATCGGTGATGGTGACCGGATCGATCGCCTTGGTCGGCTGTCCAAGGCCGACGCGCACCGTGCCGCCGGCGGTCGCCGCGCGTGCGCCAGATGTGAACAGCCCCTGCGAGGCGGCAAAGCCGGTGAGGCCGAGCAGTGCCGCGTATTTCAGGAGGTCGCGGCGCTTGAGGAAGCCTTGCGCGTATTCGTCGACCGCGACATTCCAGATGTCACTGGACGCATTGCGGCGGGATTGATTGCGCAAAAGGTCGATGTCGGAACGTCTCGTCATTGTTTTTCTCTCTTGAAAGGGGAGCTGGAAAAAAGCCGCCGTCAGGCCGGCTGGCCGTCGAGATGGATGCGGTCGACCGCTTGCGGATAGAAGGCGATCAGGCCCTTGATTTTGGAAACCTCGTCGATCGGCTCGCGATAACTCCAGGCGATGCCGGGGCGAACCGAACCATCACCGAGCAAGCCCGACCAGTAGGAGGCGATGCCCTTGTAGGGACATCGCGTCGTCGAACTGGACGCCGTCAGCCGCTCCAGCCTGATATCCTCGGCCGGCAGGTAGAAACGCGTCGGCAGATGGGTCTCGAACAGCAGCACCGGGCGGTGGCTGTCGGCGATGATCTCGCCGTCGAACCAGACCTCGACATGGCTCGAACTCTGCAGCACGTCGATGCGCGCATAGGGGTCGCGGGCGTGGACGAAGACTTCCTCTTCCTCCTCGAACCACTGGTCGACCGCCTTCCAGGTGAAGGCGATGCGGCCGGCGAGCGGCGCCAGGTTCTCGTCCGGCGGCGCCGTGAACGACCAGGCCGCGTTGGCGGCGCGCCTGTCGCCGCTGTCGATGTCCCAATAGGCGGTCTCGCCGCCGACCGCATGCGGCTCGCGATGCAGCGACGGTTTCAGCACCGACGGATCGACCTGGGATGGCGGGAAGAAATAGATCGGCAGGAAATGGTTGGAGCGCAGCACCAGCACATTGCGGCTGTCGGCGATGGTGCGGCCGCCGAATTTCACACGCACGCGCTTGGGGCTGGTGAGCACGTTGACGAGGCGCGGAGCGCTGGCTTCGCGAGGCTGGAGGTTCGGCGCGGCGGTCATGATGGCCTCCTCAGGACACGGCGCGCTGATTGGCGCGCTGCTCGGCGAAGCGGTTGGCGGGGCGGGCAAGGCCGAAGCGGTCGCGCAGCGTGCCGGGCGCGTATTCGGTCGGCACGAGGCCACGCCGCTGCAGTTCCGGCACCACCTGTTCGGCGAAATTCACCCAGTCTTCCGGCAGCAGCGGGAACATCAGGTTGAAGCCGTCGCAGGCGCCGGCGACGTACCAGTCTTCCAGCTGGTCGGCGATCTGCTTCGGCGTGCCGGCGACCGTCGGCACCGAGCCGCTGTTGGCGAGCTTGCGGGCGATGTCGCGCAGGCTGAGATTCTCTCTCGACCACTGCTTGACCCGGTTCAGCGAGGTGCGCCCGCCATTGAAGGTGCTTTCGTCAGGCAGCGGCGGCAGCGGGCCGTCGGGCGGGTAGACGGACAGGTCGATGCCGCTCCAGCTCGACAACAGATCGATGCCGACCTGGTCGGGCAGCAGCGTCTGCAGGTACTCCTGCTTGTCGCGGCCCTCGCCTTCGGAAGCCGCGACGATGGGCAGGATGCCGGGCAGGATCTTGAAGCTTTCCGGCCGCCTGCCATGGCGGGCCAGCCGCTCGTTGATGTCCTGCCGGTATTTGATGCCGTCTTCGCGCGTGGAGAAGATGGCGAAATGCACGTCGGCCTGGGCGGTGGCGAAATTCTTGCCGTCCTCCGACGAGCCCGCCTGCACGATCAGCGGATGGCCCTGCGGCGGCCGCGACACGTTGAGCGGCCCGCGCACCTTGAAGTGCTTGCCCTTGTGGTCGATCGGGTGGACCTTGTCGGGGTCGGCGAAATAGCCCGTCGCCTTGTCGATGAGGAGCGCCTCGTCCTCCCAGCTGTCCCACAGCGCCTTGACGATATCGAGGAATTCGCCGGCCCGCTCATAGCGGAAGGCGTGCTCGATATTGCCGTCGCGGCCGAAATTGCGCGCCTCCTCGTCCATCGCCGAGGTGACGACGTTCCACGACGCCCTGCCCTTCGAGATATGGTCGAGCGAGGCGAACAGCCGCGCCACATTATAGGGCTCGCTGTAGGAGCTCGACGCCGTGGTGATCAGGCCGATATGCTTGGTCACGCCGGCCAGCGCCGACAGCAGCGTCAGCGGCTCCAGCCGCGCATTGGCGTAATGCGCGACCCCGCTCTTGACCGAATCCCAGATCGACACGTGGTCGGCGACGAAGATGGTGTCGATCGTCGCCCGCTCCGCCGCCTGCACCAGCTCGCGATAATAGTCGAAGTCGAGCACTTCGCGGCCCGGCGCGCGCGGGTGGCGCCAGGCCATGCGGTGGTCGCCCTGCGGGTTGAAGAAGAACGCGCTGAGGATCATGTGCGACATGCCGGTAGCCTTCCCTGTCCATGCGAAAATCTCAGGCGCGGCGGCGTGTGGCCGTGCCCTGAAAACCTTCAGTCGGTAAAAGTTAGATTGCGCCCGGGCTTAATTCGAGTAATTTTATAGAGATTGTTCCATGTGAAAGCGGAAGCGATTGCCCCTGATCGCCGCGCGGACAGAAAGTGGTTTCGGGCATGTCCTCTTCATCGTCGTCTTCGGTTCTGAACGTCGAGCACCTCTCGGTTTCCTACCGGGGCGCCCGGCGCATCCATCGCGCGGTCGACGACATTTCGCTGGAGATCGGCCAGGGCGAAGCACTCGGCCTGGTCGGCGAATCCGGTTCGGGCAAGAGCTCGGTGGCGCTGGCCGTGCTGCGCTATTTGCCCAAACACGCCCGGGTCGAGGCCGCGCAGCTCGCCTTCGAGAACCGCGAGATCCGCGATCTCTCCGCCGTTGAGCTCCGCCGGCTGCGCGGCGACCGCATCGCCGCCGTCTACCAGCATCCGGGCTCGGCGCTGAACCCGAGCATGACCATTGGCAGTCAGATCACCGAGACGCTGCTGCGCCACCGCCCGATGCATCATGACGACGCGCTTGGCCGCGCGGCGCAACTGCTCGGCCGCGTCCGCGTCGCCAATCCCGAGCGCGTGCTAAAACTTTATCCGCACGAATTGTCGGGCGGCATGCAGCAGCGCGCCAACATCGCCATCGCGATCGCGCTCGACCCGGCGCTGCTGGTGATGGACGAGCCGACCACGGCGCTCGACGCCAGCGTCCAGTCGGAGATCATCGCCATCCTCGACGATCTGCGCCGCGAGCACCGCACCTCGATCCTGCTGATCAGCCACGACATCAATCTGATCCGCCGTTCCTGCGACCGCGTCTCGGTGATGCAGGCGGGCGCGATCGTCGAGACGGGTGTCGCCACGGAGGTGTTCGACAGCCCGCGCCACGCCTATACCCGGGCGCTGGTCGCGGCGATCCCGACGCTCGCCCGCACCAAGCGCGATGGCAGGCTGGCCGAGGATGCCAGCCCCATCGACCTCGCCGCGCCCGCGCCGACCACCGACAGCATCCCCGCCCGGCCGCGCGAGATCGCCGTCTCCTGCCGGGGCATAAGACAATCCTTCGGCGGCCAGCCGGTGCTGCACGGCATCGACCTCGACATCGCCGCCGGCGAGACCTTCGGGCTGATCGGCGAATCCGGTTCCGGCAAGTCGACGCTGGCCCGCATCGTCACCGGCCTGCAACCGCCGACGGCGGGCAGCGTCGAACTGTTCGGCAAGACCGTCGCGCCGCTGGTCGAGCGGCGCCAGCCGGGCGAGCGGCGCGACGTGCAGATGGTGTTCCAGTCGCCCGACCGCACGCTCAACCCGCGCCAGCGCATCGGCCGCATCCTCGGCCGCCCGCTGCGGCGGCTGGCCGGCCTGCCGCGCCGCGCCGTACCGCAACGCGTCGGCGACCTCCTGGCCTCGGTGCGCCTTGCCCGCACGACATCGGAGCAGAAGCCCGGCACGCTGTCGGGCGGCCAGCGCCAGCGCACGGCGATCGCCCGCGCCTTCGCCGGCGTGCCGAGGCTGGTGGTGCTCGACGAGCCGACCTCGGCGCTCGACGTCTCGGTGCAGGCGACCGTGCTCAACCTGCTCAACGACCTGCAGAGGAGCAAGCAAACCGCCTATCTCTTCATCAGCCATGATCTGCGCGTCGTGCGCTACATGGCCGACCGCATCGGCGTGCTCTATCGCGGCCGCCTGGTCGAGACCGGCACCTCCGACCAGATTTTTGCCGGCCCCAACCACCCCTACACGCAAATGCTGCTGGCGGCGTCTTCCAACGAGGGACAGGCCGCGACGATCACCGAGGCGTCACCCGCCATCGAAGCCGGCCCCGACGCAAGCCTTGCCGGCTGCGCCTTCGCCGCCCGCTGCCCGCTGGCCGACGACGCCTGCCGCAAGGCGGAGCCCGTGAAACGCGAGGTCGAGCCGGGCCACGTCATCGCCTGCTGGAAACGCGCCGGCTGAGGTTGGCCCTTCCGCCGAGCCGTGCGGCTGGCAGCGCGTACTCAGTCGCTTCCCGCTTGTCTGGGACCATTGCTTGGAGGGGTAAGGAGAAGCGTTGTCCGCCACCCGCGCCTCGGCCTCGATCTGCGAAATTGCCTTTGCCTGTGGCTTCACTCCAGCGCCCATTTCTTGCGCGCCTTCAGCGCCGCCATGATTTGGGCTGGATATTCTTTGTCGGATTTGAATGATCGAGGACCATTACACGAATGTTTGAGTTGGCCAGCAGTATTATGCTTCTCCGTATCCAAAAATGACCGCAATAATATGCCTCTGTAGACGTAAGAATTTTATAACATTCCTTCAATGGTAGGACTGATTTGCTAAGAACGTCTACAAAAGACTTATATCATATTGATATTAATCTAAGTCATATCGCCTTGTAAAAAACATTTATGGAAGACCATGGCCGCGCATAGACTCATTCACTAACAAAGATTAAAGTTAAATCATTTATTAACCATAGCAATGGTGGGGACCATGGTTAAAAAGTCGATTTATGCCTACAGCTTGAGTGGGAAGAACATCCGCGTCAGCATTGTGTCGGCTCGCCTGAGAGTGATACTGGATCCAACCGGCAAGATCGGGGTCGACACGCTCGACCCGCTGACCGATTTCTTCGATGGCGCGAATCCCGCACTCGTCCTTCCGGATATGATCAGCAGCTACAAGCCTTTTCGCGATGATGGCCTGAAGATCACGGTGGCGGATCTCAGCAAGGCGACGACCGTCCATGATGTCACGACGATCGTTTTGCGAAAGTACAAGAAGATGGGCTGGAAGGTCCTGATCGGATGAGGACCTTGCGATTGTTGACGGTGCCCGTCGTGTCGCTGCTGGCACTGAGTTCCGCAGCGGCCGCGGAAGAGTCTGTGGCTGAACGGTACGACCTCAACCACGATGGCTATCTCGACGAGCGGGAGATGCACATTCTCGCCCTCCACTATGCCAGCCCGGTATTGCGCGCCTACGATGTCGATCCGACCGATGGCAAATTGAGTGCAAAAGAAATCCACGCGATCTACGAGACGGCGGAAAGCCGCCTCACCGACGACGAATCCGTACAGGCCACTGTCGGCCCGCTTTATGATAAGCTTTCGCAAGACAAAGGTCGTGTGCCGATCAAGGATGCCAACATCGACTTCGATGGCATCGATGCGGCGATAGAGAAAGACCTCGAGCCGGAGTGTTCTGCCAAGCAGAAACTGTTCCTACGTCGCGACAAGGTCGACATGTCGCTCTATGACAACACCCTCGGCGCCGAGCAGGCGAAGGGCGCGTCGATTCAGGTCGATCATGACTACATAGCCGGTCAGACGACAGCGACCATCGACGCCGCCACTGCCATTGTCCTCTTTCGCAATGCATGCCCGGATCCGGGCGCGCAGGACATAGCGGAAGGCTTCCTGGCCGGCTATTCACTCGCCGCCTACTCTGACTTGGCGGGCGAATTCGGGACGGGCAACCGAGATCTCGAAAGCAACGCCGAGATCGGCCTCGATGCTCAGCTCCAGCTTCAGGGTGGTCTCCTCCGATACACCTACGTCACTGCCGGCGCGTATTATCTCACTGACTTTCATGGTGAAGCCAGCGGCTATGGTTTCCAGGCAACGGTCCAGCCTTACGACGAGCGGTACCATCTGGGCATCACGCGCAAGGATAATCCTTACATCAGCTGGTATGTTACACCCATCCTTCGGGTGGACAGCGTTCAGGTCAACGATGGCGGCTTCACAGGCCTGGCTGACAACACACGATACCTTTGGCTGGGCGGGGATTTCGAACTCACCGCATTCCTCTATCCCGAGAAGTTCGGTCACCGCTTCTATGCCAAAGCCAATGCCAACCTCTACTGGGACGCGATTGGCGAGCGTTTCGTGGATCAATACGGCGCCGGTCTTTTCTACAACGTCGACACTGCCGGAAACACCTCCGTCTCGGCGGAGTACGTATACGGCACCGACCGCAAGAAGCTTCAGCACGAGGAAAAGGTCACACTCAATTTCAACGTCAAATATTGAGCTTGAGCCTGACGGCGGCGGCGCGCCAGCAAGTTGGCGGAAGTCACCGCCTGCCCAAATGGGCGGGCGGTTGTGCCTCAAGGGCAAACCTGCGATCGCTGCGGTCGCCACAACGGCTACGCCAGTGCGACGGCCGCGTCCTTGGTCGTCCGCTGGCCGACGAGGCCTGCCGCAAGGCCGAACCCGTGGCGAACGAGGTCGAGCCGAGCCATGTCATCGCCTGCTGGAAACGCGCTGGCTGACTACAGACAAGCCGTCCATGCTTCGGCTAAAGTTCCCTCGGGGCCTCACCCCGGGGAGGATCGAGATGGGCGAAGCCAGTTCAACGCCGGCCGGGCAGCCGGCCAGTCCAAGACAACTCGCCGAGATCGCCAGCTACCACGCTCACATCTACCATGATGGAGAGGCGCAGCGGCGGCATGCCGAATGGCTGCGCCAGCGCATCGCCGAGCGTTTTCGCGTGCGTCTGGGCAATTGGCGCGACGAGCCGGTCGGCCCGCACGAGCAGGCCATGTACCAAATCTCCTTCGCCACCGAGATTTTCGCCACGCTGGTGCCCTGGCTGATGCTGAACCATGGCGGCCTCAGCATCCTCATCCACCCCAACACCACCAACCCCAAGCGCGACCATCTGGTCGACCCGATCTGGATCGGCCGCGCGCTGGGCGTGCATGGCGAGGTGCTGGGCGAGGACGACGAGGCGGAAGAGGCGCTGGAGGTGAATACGGAGCCGACGCTGGAGGCGTGAGGCGCCCCTACCCGCGACGCGCCGTTTGGCCCTCTCGCGGGGTCTGATGTTCCCATGACAGGATGAAACCCTTGGCCGCCGAAACCTTGCCCTATTTCTCAGCCGCGCTGCTCGACCGCCTGTCGATCTCGACAGCCGACATGGTCGACGAGATCGAACGCCAGATATCAGGCCAGCGGCGCGGCGAGGTCTGGTGCGCGCCGAAGGCGGTCGTGCAGCCGGGCGACGACCGCTACATCATGGCGACGCTCGGCGTTGCGTCCACGCCACCGGTGCTGGCGACGAAATCGCTGGTCGTCAATCCGCGCAACGCCGCGCGCGGACTGCCGACGCTGAATTCCCTGATCACGCTGCTCGACGCCGAAACCGGGCTGCCGCTTGCCCTGGTCGACGGCAATTGGGTGACCGAGAAACGCACCGCCGCCTTGAGCGCCGTTGCCGCGAGGCGCATGGCGAGCAGCGATGCGTCATCCCTGGCCTTCATCGGCTGCGGGGTGCAAGCGCGCGGCCACCTCGAAGCGTTCGCCGACCTCTTCCCCTTGCGCGAAATTCGCGCCTTCGGCCGCGGCACGGCCAATCGCGACGCGCTGTGCCAGATGGCGCGGTCGCGAGGACTGCAAGCAATCCCCTGCGACAGCGCACAGGCCGCGATCGAAGGCGCCGACATGGTGGTGACGACAGTGCCCCTGGTGCCCAGGCCCACGCCCTTCCTCGACGCGAACTGGCTTAAGCCGGGAAGCTTCACCGTGATGACCGACCAGGCCCTGCCCTGGCTGCCCGAAACGATGCCCCGCTTCGACCGCATCATCGTCGACGATCTGGAGCAGGAGAGGAATATGGCCAAGCCCATGGTTGAGCCCGCCCTGGTTGTGGGTGACCTGACGGGGTTGGTGTGCGGGGATTTTGTGGGGCGGCAGAGCCCGGGCGAGACCACGGCGTTTGTTTTCCGGGGGCTGGCGGTTGGGGAGCTGGCGGTGGCGGGGTTGGCGTATGGG